>JAOPYU010000108.1 GCA_025964455.1 Thermoleophilia bacterium
CGGGCGCGGTCACCGTCACGCGCATGCACCAGCACGCGCCAGCCGTCGCCCGTCAGCGCCTCCGCCACGGCGCGCCCCACCCGCCGCGCCGAGCCCGTCACCACTGCCGTGCGTGTCGTCATCTGAACACGATGCCCGATAAGCGGGGTGGATGCACCCACGGGGCAGTGCGCGTCACATGAGTAACTGTCGCATGGCGACACTGGTTACCGCGTTCCCCCGCCACGCGCCCAGCCATGAGCGGCCCGGGCTGCTCCGCCGATCGGACCCCGCGCCCTTGACGCGGCCACGTGCTGGCCGCAATCTGGAGGCATGGCTGGCGGACAGACACAGCAGCGTCCCGAACCGGGCTCCGGCGGCTGGTTCGCGCGCAAGGCCAAGGAGTTCCTCCTCGGCACGCCAGTGGAGCTCGCCGATCCCGCGAAGATCCACATCTCGCAGGTCGCCGACGAGGTCTACAACGCCGGCTCGCCCAACGCCTCCGCCAACTGCGGGCCCACGTCCGTGATCATGGCGATCCGCCTGGTCGGGCGCCCGGTCCCGGGCGAGGACCGCTATCGCGGCGAGGACCTCGTCCTCCACGTGCGCTCGCTCGCCACGGGCGGCAGCACCGACCGCTGGCGCGGCACCCACAACCTGCACCTGCAGCACGTGCTCGAGAAGGCCGGCTGTCGCTGGACGATCCTGCACGACGTGCGCGACATCCTGCGCCGCGTGCGCGACCACGGCGAGCCCGTGATCATGGCCGGCAACCCCGCCGTGCCCACCACCTACACCGCACGCTTTCCCTACTACGACATCCGCCGCTACGACAACGGACACTGGATCGTGGTCAGCCGGTACGTGCCCGAGCGCGGCACCTACATCGTCAACGATCCGCAGTCGACGATCGGGCCGGTCGAGGTGACGGCAGCGGAGCTCGTCGCATTCGATTCACGCGACGGCGGCTTCGGCATCGCCGTCCGCCCTGCCTGAGTCGACCTAGTGGTCGTGGGCGGGCAACGCGCCGCCCTCGATCTTGATGCGCCCGGGCGGCGTGGCGGAGAGCTTCGGGCCCTTCGACAGGTACGCGACCAGTGCATCGAGGTCGACGCCGAGCTCCGTTCGCTTGCGGCCCTTCTTGAGCGCCGTGAACCCATCGCCGCCATCGGCCAGGAACTGGTTGGCAGCCACCGAGTAGGTCTTCGCAGGATCCAGCGGCGTGCCGTCGGCCATGACGACCTTCGTGATGCGCTTGCCCACGGGCTTGGTCAGGTCGAAGCTCACGGTCAGGCCGGAGAGCTGCAGCACCTTCGGCTCGCCGGTCGCCGGGAACTGCTGCTCGAACGCCTCGAGCAGCTCCGCGCCGGTCAGCTCGATCTTCATCACGATGTTGGCGAAGGGCTGGACCCCGAAGAGCGCGCCCCACTTGAGCGGCCCCGGCGTCGTCAGGTCCTGGCGCACGCCGCCCATGTTCATGAGCGCGATGTCGGTCTTCGCGAAGCTGCGCTGCGCATCGGCGATCACTGCGCCGAGCGCGGTCTCGCCAGCGGGCGACGCCTCGCGTGTCAGCGGGGCGGCGAGCGTCGTGATGACCTTCTCGGTCCGCGGCGCGACGGCCTTGTGGTAGCTCGCGGCCATGGCTGCGATGCGCTTGTCCGGCTGGATGCCGTGCTGGTCGTTGCGCACCAGTCGTGACGAGCTCGAGACGACCTGGCCGGTCTTCCGGTCCACCGCCAGGTCGATGACGCCGAGCGCCTTGGCGTAGTTGCCCGCCTGCACGACCTGCTTGCCGGCGATCGTCGTGGCGTACTCCTTGTGGGAGTGGCCCGACACGACGGCATCCACCTCGGGATCGAGCTTCTCTGCCAGCTCGGCAATGGCTCCGGTCACCTTGGTCTTGTCGGCCTTGTCGACCTCGCCGCCTTCGTGCACGACGACCACGATCGCCTTCGCGCCCTTGGCCTTGATCTCGGGGATGTAGCCGTTGATGGTCGTCGCGGGATCCAGCGACTCGATGTTCGGGATCCCCTTGGCGACGGTGACGTTCTTGAGGTCCTTCGTGGTGGCCCCGACGAACGCGACCTTCACGCCGTTGATCTCGCGGATCACGTACGGCGGCAGGATCGGGCGCTTGGTCTTGGCATCGACGATGTTGGCGCTGACCCACGGGAAGGGGCTGCCCGGCCAAGCCGGCTTGCCCTTCGCGCCCGCGACGTGCTTGGCGCCCGCGGCAGCGTCGAGCTTGGCGCTCGAGCCCTTCCGCCGCCTGGCCTTGGCTGCAGGCGCCGGCGCGATGCCCTGGGCCGCGGCTGCCGCCGCATAGGCCTCGTCACCGAAAATGATCCGCACGGCCTCCGCGTAGCCGCGATCGAACTCGTGGTTGCCGAACGTCGCGAGGTCGAGCCCCATCGCGTCGAGCACCGCGAGCGTCGGGTGGTGGCGCAGCAGCTGCGACTCGGGCGGGGAGGCGCCGAGCATGTCGCCCGCGCTCACGAAGAAGGTGCCGTCCGGGTTGCCCGCGCGCTCGCGCTGGACGTATGCCGCGAGCGTCGCCGCGCCGCCGATCTCCACACCGTCGACCTTGGCGTCGCTGTCGGGGATCTGCCCGTGCAGGTCGTTGACCGACAGGATCCGCACGTGGGCGATGTCGCTCCCCGGCGCCGCGGTCGGATGGTCGAGCCACGGGGTCGCCGACGCTGCGGGCGAAGGGGTTGCCGCCGCCGGGAGGGATGCCGATGGCCCACGGAGACCGAGGGCTGAGGTGATGCTGGAGATCAGGCTCACGACCCGTTTGTCGCACGTGGCACGCCCCCTCGACGTACACGCGCGGGCGCGTTGGCCGCCTGTGGTCGTCGGAAGGTCCTCCCTGCCCCGCATCGCGCCGGGCGCGCGCTGGAGGCCGCGGGGGCCTGACGCAGCCATCACATCGGCGTAGTATCGGCGCAGCGGCGCGCATCGAGGGGGATCGCGCGCTGGATACGAGACATTCGAGAGGGAGCACCACATGGCAACTGCCACCGCATGGCCGCTGCACGGCGGAGACATCAAGACGATCGCGTGGAAGGACTCGTGGACGTCGCTGGACGGCATCAGCGAGACCACGATGCGCAACCACTGGAAGCTCTACGAGGGCTACGTCGGCAAGTGGAAGGAGATCGACGAGAAGCTCGCGGCGGTCGACCTCTCCAAGGCCAACCAGATCTACAGCGAGTGGCGCGCCCTCAAGACGGACCTCACATTCGCCATCGGCGGCGTGAAGAACCACCAGCTCTACTTCGATGCGCTCGGCGGCGACGGCAACCTGCCCGCCGGCTGGCTCGCCGATGCGATCACCGCACAGTGGGGCTCGTTCGACGCGTTCAAGGCCGACCTCAAGGCGACCGGCATCGCCGGCCGCGGCTGGGCCTGGCTCGCCTTCGACTGGGAGACCGGCAAGCTCGGCACCTACATCGGCGACGCACAGAACACGTTCCCGATCTGGAACGGCACGCCGCTGCTCGCGCTCGACGTGTACGAGCATGCGTACTTCACCGACTTCGGTACCGACCGCCCCGGCTACATCGATGCGTTCCTGCGCAACGTGGACTGGAGTGTCGTGATCGAGACGGCCGAGAACTTCGAGATCAACAAGCGCTTCAACGCCTGACCTTCACCAGTCACGCGATGCATGCATGGGGGCGGCCTTCGGGCTGCCCCCATGTGCGTTCGGATGGCGTTGCACCGAGCCGCCCCCGGGAAGGTAGGTTGGCGGGCGAGTCGAACAAGCAGGGGGCGGCGCCGTCGCCACACCTGCACGCGTGAGAGGCACCGACCAACGAGCATGGACCAGTTCGCGATCGCAGCGATGGGAAGCGACCAGCCCGGCATCGTTGCCGCGATGGGCGAGGCGTTGCTCGGGCTCGGCGGCAACATCGACGACTCGAGCATGACGATCCTCGGCGGGCACTTCGCGATGCTGCTCGTCGTGCAGGCGCCCGTCGACCGCGACCGGCTGCAGGCCATGCTCGAGCCGGTGGCCACCCAGTTCGACCTGCTGCTCGAGGTGCGCCCCGCCGTGCGGCACCTGTTCAGCGAGGAGGTGCGCGACGATTACGTCGTCGCCGCCTACGGCCCCGACAAGCCCGGGCTCGTCTCGAGCCTGTCGCGCGTGCTGGCGGATGCCGGCGCGAACATCACGGATTTCGGCAGCCGCCTCGGTGCGGACAGCACCTTCGCGATGTGGTTCAACGTGAGCCTCCCGGAGAGCCTCGACGTCGACGCGCTCGGGGAGCGACTCGCGGGCGCAGGACGCGATGCCAAGCTCGACGTCCGCCTGTACCGCGCGGAGGCCGAGGAGCTGTGAGCCGGTGACGGTTCGACCGATCGTCGTCTACCCGGACGAGCGACTCAAGACGGTCTGCACCCCGGTCGGGGGGAGTGGACCGCTCGCGCCGGACCACCGGGAGCTCGCCCTCGACCTGCTCGAGACGATGTCTGCCTACCCGGGCTGCGTCGGGCTCGCCGCGCCCCAGGTCGGGGCGCTCGTGCGGATGCTCGCCATCGACGTCACCGGGCATCGCCGCGCCAAGAGCTGCCACGGACGCGTCGTCCTCGTCGACCCGGAGCTGACCGCGCGCGCCGGCAACGTCGCGATGCGCGAGGGCTGCCTCTCCATCCCGGACTTCACCGGCAACGTGCGGCGCCCGGAGCGCATCACGGTCACCGGTCGCGGCGTCGACGGCGAATCCCTGGAGCTGCACTGCGACGGCTACGAGGCGCGGGTGCTGCTGCACGAGATCGACCACCTCGACGGGTTGCTGTTCCTGGACCGGGTCCGCAAGGCCAGCGACGTGTTCCCACGAAAGCACTACCAATGACTTCGAGTCGCACCCACACCGCCGATCGCCCATTCGTCCTGCCGCACGGCGACGCGGCGACCGATGGCCGTCGCGTGCTGGCCGACCTGCTCGGCGCCGATTACTCGGCCCGTGCGATCACCCCCCAGCGCTCCGACCAGGCGCCCTCGGTCGTGCGGCGTGCGCTCGAGCGGTTCTCGCCATACGACTCGCGCTCGAAGCTGGACATGGCTCGCAGCTGGTGCGTCGCCGACCACCTCGACGCAGGCGCGATCCGCGCCGCCACCTGGGACCAGGCCGTCGCGTCGATCGGCGGCCTCGCCGATCGGGCGCACGCCGCCGACCGATTCGTGATCGGGCTCGGCGGCGACCACTCGGTCTCGTGGCCCCTGGTCGAGGCAGCGCTGCGTGCCGCTCGTCGCCGCCACGGTGCCAGCGCGCGGATGGGCGTCATCCAGCTGGACGTGCACCACGACGTGCGCCCGCTCGACGACGGCCCGTCCAACGGCACGCCGTTCCGCGGCCTGCTCGAGACGGGCGTGATCCGCCCCGACGACCTCGTGCAGGTGGGGATCCACCCGTTCGCGAACCGGCCGCACCTGGCTGCCTACTGCGACGAGCTGATGATCCGTCGGTTCTCGCTCGACGAGGTGGCCCAGCTCGGGCCGGAGGAGACCGCACGCGCTGCGATCCGCGCGTGCGCCGGCACGGACGAGATCTACCTGAGCGTGGACATCGACGTGCTCGATCGCGCCTTCGCGCCGGGGACGGCCGCCGCACTCCCTGGCGGGCTGGATCCACGCACCCTCGTCACGATCGTGGAGACGGTCTGCGCCGACCCCCGCGTGACCGGCATGGATGTGGTGGAATTCGATCCGCAGCGCGACACGGCCGACGTGACCGCGTACGCTGTCGCCCACGTCGTCATGGCCGCGCTCGCCGCACTCGCGCGTCGCGCCGGCCCAACCGAGTGACCGCCATGTTCGACCGCATCTCACCCAACACGATCACCTTCACGCGAATCGCCCTGATCCCGGCGTTCGTGCCGCTGCTGCTCGTGCGGGAGGAGTACAGCTACGGTCCGGAGATCGCATGTGCGCTCTTCGCGCTGCTGAGCGCGACGGACGGGCTCGACGGCTACGTCGCGCGCTCGCGCAACAAGGTGACACGGCTCGGCATCTTCCTCGATCCGCTCGCCGACAAGCTGCTCGTGACGGCGGCGCTCGTCGCGCTCGTGGACCTGCAGGAGATCGAGTCGTGGGTCGTCGTGCTCATCCTGAGCCGCGAGTTCGCGGTGACCGGCCTGCGGCTGATCGCCTCGAGCGAAGGCGTGGTCATCGCCGCGCACTGGCTCGGCAAGCTCAAGACCGTGGCGCAGATCGCACTCGCGCTCGTGCTCATCCTGCCCGGCACCCCCGAGATGCTCGGCACGATCCTCACGATCGTGACCGTCGTGCTGACGGTCGGCTCCGGCGCGGAGTACTTCTGGAAGGCACGCCACCTGCTGCGCGAGCAGCCCCGGACCCGCCACGGCGACGGCCCCGACGGTGCTCCCTCGCGTGAGACGACCGTGCGTTCCGAGTCGCCGCGCATCTGAATTGACGGCGCGCCTGGCCGCATTTCATCTTCGCCCTTGAATTCAAGCCGGTGATGTAAAATCACGGATCCGGGCAGGACCCGCCTGCACCGGGGACACCGAAACCGATCGAGGGAGACCGTCGTGGCCGCAGGCAAGGGACGAGCGAAGGCGAGCGCAGCCGCGAAGAAGGCCGCGGCAGGCGCTGCCCGGTCGGCGACCAAGGGCGCGGCCCGCGCGGCGACCAAGGCGGGCACCTCCGCAGCGAAGGCCGCAGCGAGCGCCGGCACCGAGCGCGTCGGCCGTGGTACGCGCTGGACCGAGGACCAGGTCGCGCTGCTGCTGGAGACGGTCGGCGCTTCCCGGACTGCCAAGGAGGCGTTCGAGGCGGTCGCGCGCGAGCTCGGCAAGAGCACCGGCACCGTGCAGCAGAAGTACTACAACCTCCAGAAGGCGAACGGCACGCCGGCGGGTCGTCGTCGCGGTCGCCCGCGCGGCGCCGCCGCATCGCGTGCTGCAGGATCGAACGGTGCCGGCAGCGGCGCGTCCACGACCCGCGGTACTCGCGGCGCGGCGTCAGGCGGCGCGCTGCCGAACGCCACCGACCTGCGCAGCCTCACGGTCGACGAGCTGGTCGGCCTGGCCCAGCGCGTGAAGTCCGAGGTCGATCGTCGCCGCGCGGAGCTCGACGAGGCGGCGCGTCAGCTCAAGGGCTGAAGCTCGGCCGCCTCGGGCTCGCCCGCAGGCGTGCCCACAGGCTCGGTCTGGGGCTCGTGCTCGAGCTGCACCTCGGGCAGCCAGCTGAGCCAGCCCGGGAGCCACCAATTGCGCTCGCCGAGCAGCGCCATCGCCGCCGGCAGCAGCACGCCGCGCACGAGGGTCGCGTCGATGAGCAGCGCGACCGCGATGCCGAAGCCCATCTGCTGGAACATCACCAGGTCGCCCACGGCGAAGCCGACGAACACCGCGACGATGATGAGGGCCGCGCCCGTGATGAGCCGGCCCGTGGAGCCGACGCCCCACGCGACGGCCTCGGCCGTGTCTCCCGTGATCGCCCACCGCTCGCGGATCCGGGTCAGCAGGAACATGTGGTAGTCCATCGAGAGCCCGAACAGCACCGAGAACAGGAACAGCGGGACCCACGCCTCGGTGGTGTCGACCTGCTGCAGCCCGAGCAGCGCGGCGCCGACGCCGCGCTGGAACACGAGCACGAGCAGCCCGTAGGTCGCACCGATCGACAGCAGGTTGAGGCCGAGTGCGACGAACGGCACCGCGACCGAGCGGAACACCACGAGCAGGATCAGGAAGCTGAGTCCGAGCACGAAGGCGAGCACGCGCGGCAGCCACACGCTCATCACGTCGAAGTAGTCGATGTTGAGCGCCGTCTCACCAGTCACGAGCACGTCCACCTCGCCGCCCGCGTCGCCGAGCGCCGCAGGCACGAGATCCTCACGCAGCTCACGGACGGATGCGACCGCGCTGCTCGAGACGGCGTCCGCGCCGACTGACACGCGCAGCTCGACGACCTCGCCGTCGGCCGACCGGATGGGTTCCTGCACGGCGCCGAACCGCTCGTCGCGCGCGAGCGCGGCCCGCAGGTCGGCGACCACGTCCTCGCCCGCGGCGTCGATGCCGCCCGCCTGTCGGATTGCGATGCGCGTCGGCGCCGAGGCCTGGCCCGGGAAGTGCTCCTGCAGCGCCTCGTAGCCCTGGCGGGAGGTGAGGTCCTCCGGGAAGGTCGCAACGCCCGATGCACCCGTCTCCATGTCGAGCAGCGGGGTGGCGGCGAGCAGCAGTGCGAGCGTCACCGCGCCACCGAAGATGATCGGGCGCCGCATCACCTGCGTCACGAGATGGGGCCAGAACCCGTGCCCGTCGCCCGGCGTGGCGCGCCTGCCGAGCAGCGGCACGCGGAGGGAGTCGACGCGATCGCCGAGCAGCCGGAGCAGGGCCGGCAGCAGCGTGAGCGCCGCCAGCACGGCGGTGATGCCGACGAGGATGGCGCCGGCGGCGAGGCTGCGCATCACGGTCGTGGGGATGAGCAGCATGCCCGTCAGCGCCACGACGAAGGTGATGCCGCTGAACAGCACGGCCCGACTTGCGGTCGCGCCCGCGGTGCGGATCGCCGCGTCGACATCCGAGCCGGCGGCCCGCTCATCGCGCCAGCGCGACACCACGAACAGCGAATAGTCGATCCCGAGCGCGAGCCCCATGCCGGAAATCATGTTGACCACGAAGAGGTTGATCTCCCAGGCCTGGCCGAACAGCGCCGTCAGGGCCAGCGACGTGATGATCGCGACGATCGCGATCGCGAGCGGGAGCAGGGCGCCGACGACCGTGCCGAACACGAGCAGCAGGACGAGCATGGCGACTGGGAGGCCGACGTACAGCTCGCCCTCGCGCAGGTCACGCTCGGAGAGCTCGGTGAGGTCCAGGTCGACGGAGTGGTCGCCCGTCACGTCGACCTCGAAGTCGGCGGAGCGATCCAGCTCGTGCACCGCCGCCACCAGGCGCTCGGCCGCCGCCTCGTGGTCCTCCGCGGTGTACGCGATCGGGATGAGCATCGCGTGCCCGTCCTCCGAGACGGGAGGCCCGTCAGCTGTGCCAGCGGCGGCCTCTGCCCCGGATTCCTGGCCCGCCACGGTGACCCCGACCTTCGGTGCGCGCTCGGCAAGGCGTCCGATGAACCGCTGGAACTCGGGGGAGGTCACGAGGTGACGCTCGGATGCGACCACCAGCACTTCCTCGACCGCGACCGTCTCCTCGAAGTGCTCGTCGAGCAGCTCCATGGCCCTGATC
>JAOPYU010000109.1 GCA_025964455.1 Thermoleophilia bacterium
GAGCTGGCCCGCGGCAAGTCGATGGAGAAGATCCTGCGCGCGTAGGGGTCGACCTCGTTGCCCCGCTCGGCATGCGGGTACAGGCGCCCCGTGCCTCCGGACCGGATCCTCCACATCGACGGACACCGCGTTCGAGTGCGCGAGCTGGGCGCGAGCCAGCCCGGCCCGGTGATGTTGCTGATCCACGGGCTCGGCGTGTCCGGCACCTACATGCTGCCGCTCGCGCGCGAACTGGCGCGTCACCATCGCGTCCTGCTCCCCGACCTTCCCGGACACGGTGAGAGCTCGACCCCGCCGGCCGTGCCCGACGAACGAGACCATGCACGCATCGTCGTCGAGGTCGCGCGACAGCTCGCCGACGGGGAGGACGTGGTGCTCGTCGGCAACTCATGGGGCAGCCAGATCGCGCTGGAGGCGTGCATCGCCGCGCCCGAGCAGGTGGTTGCGGCAGTGCTGCTCGGCCCCACCGTCGACCCGCGCCATCCAAGCATCATCACCCACGCCGCGCGACTGGGTCTGCTCACCTTCCTGGAGCCGCCGCGCCTGGACCTGCTCGTGCTGCTGACCTACCTGCGCACGGGCGTACTGAGAACCATCCGCGAGTTCCGCCACGCGCAGCGCCACGACATGCTCGGCGCCGCGCGACGCGTGCGCCAGCCGGTGCTGGTCGCCGACGGCGACCTGGATCCGATCATCACCAACGCATGGGTCGACCAGCTCGCCGCGGCGCTGCCGCGCTCGGCCACCGCCAGTCTCCACGACGCGGCGCACGTGTTGAACTGGCGTCCGGCCGACCGCGTGGCCGCGGCGATCGAGGCATTCCTCACGGCGCGACTCGGCGACACCCCGTTTATGGGTGAGCGGCGCGGCGACACTCCCCCCGAACCCGATGTCGAAAGGAGCGCCGCATGGGCACTCGAGGAGCCAAGCCACCGCAGTCAGAGGATCAGCCGCACGAGACGGCCGCCGGGTTGACCGGCGGTGGGAGCGGGGTCCCGGACGGACAGTTCATCGACGACTCGCAGTCCGACCTGATCCGGCCGTCGCACGTGCAGGACGCCTTCAGCACGCGCGCGAAGGGGACGCGCCACGGCAAGGTGACCGCCGAGAACGCCAATCAGGGTGAATCCCCGCGCGGCCGATGAGCCCGCACAAGATCGCTGGCCACGCGCCGGCTGACACCCATGTCCCCACGGTTGCAGCCGCTGGACGGCGCCTGCACACCTCTGCCACCCCCACTACAGCGAACGAGGATCGACACATGACCGCAACGACCGGCACGAGCGTGCAGACCGGCATCCTGAGTGACGCGGAATCGGAGCGGCGCGCCGAGATCGTCGAGGCGCTCACCGCCGCATACTGGATGGAGATGGAGACCGTCATGTCCTACATGGCGAACTCGATCAACCCCGAGGGAGTTCGCGCGCAGGAGGTCATCGAGGCGCTCGAGGGGGACATCCAGGAGGAGCTCGGCCATGCGCGCCAGTTCGGCCAGCGCATCAAGGAGCTCTACGGCACCGTGCCGGGTTCGGGTGACTTCGAGCTGGGTCAGCCGTTCCTGCAGCCGCCGAGCGACCCGACCGACCTGGTGAGCGTGATTCGTGGCGTGATCGAGGCGGAGACCGGTGCCATCGAGCACTACAACCGGCTCATCCAGCTCACCGACGGCATCGACTACGTCACACAGGACATGGTGATCGGCATCCTGCGCGACGAAGAGGGGCATCGCCGGCTCTTCGAGGGTTTCCTGCGCGAGTACGAATCGCGCGGCTGACCGACGCGGCAAGTCGACTGGACACGCCTGCTTACATGGAGCAGGCCATGCCAGGAGCCATCGCCACATTCGTCAGTGCCGTCGTCTCGCCGCCACCTCGGTGCTCGCCCCACCAGCCGTCGGCGGTGCGCCGGGCGCGCAGGAGGCGCGACCGCCCGGGATGCCGCCTGCCGGCAAGGTGATGCTGGGTGTCGGCGGGACCTGGATCGGGCCGCGCCAGTTCGACGCGCTCACTGGAGCCCAGCACGAGCTGCACCTGGTGACCGCTTCTTGGAACGAGACGCGCCCGAACGGCTGGTACGACGTGCTCATCGTGCCGATGGTGCGTGCGCGGGCGGAGGGCTTCCGGCTGATGGTGCACGTCGATGCTGCGATGCCCGGCGGCGCCGAAGGGCGCTCGCCGCGCGCGGTGGCGCGTGGCGCGGCGGATGCCTACCTGCTCGACCTCGGCCGCGTCGTCAACGAGAGCGGCCAGGTGATCTACGTGCGACCACCCGGCGAGATGAACGGCAACTGGAGCCGCTGGAGCGCCTTCGATGCGGACGGCACTCCGCGTGGGCCCGAGCACCGCACCGCCGACTATCGGGGCG
Source organism: Thermoleophilia bacterium (assembly GCA_025964455.1). The sequence goes on from JAOPYU010000109.1 coordinate 2,365, forward strand.
CCTTCGTCCGCATGGCCGAGATCGTGCGTGGCGGCGATGTCGCCGCGATCAACCGACGCCTGCGCGGGCAGGGACTGCCGCCACTGCGCACGACTGACGCGGCGCTGCCGAGCTCCGGGCTCGTGTCACTCGTGTGGAACCCGCAGGCGGAGGGTTCGCCGAACGTTCCCGGCAACCAGCCCGATGACTACTACCCGGGCGCACGCTGGGTCGACTACGTCGCCAATGACATCTACGCGCAGCGTGGGCGCGCGGCATGGGCGCAGCACGAGGCGTTCTACGCGCGGTACGCGGACCGTCACCCGTTCATGGTCGCCGAGTACGCGCCGTGGGGCTACGACGACCCGGCCTTCGTGCAGCGCATGTTCGAGTGGACGGCGAGCCATCCCAGGACGGTCGCGCTCATCTACTTCAACGGCACGGCAGGTACGAGCTTCCGCCTCAACACCAAGCCCGTGACGCTCGCCGTGTACCGCGCGGCTGCACAGGAGGCGCGCTATCGCTGCACCAACACGTCCGAGGCCTGTAGCTCATGAGCGAGCGCGCGTGGCGCGCGGCGGCGGCGCCGGCGACGTGCACGGCGTCTCGAGCCCGGCGCCGACGCCGAGCAGCGCGCGCAGCTTCGCCGCTTCGTGCAGCGCGTAGCAGTTCCAGTCGTTGTTGAAGTACGCGAACACGTCACCTCGCGCTCGCGCGCCGTCGATGAACGCCGCCCAGTCGTCGAGCTCGCGGTCGGAGTAGGCGCCCGTACCCAGGTCGTGGCCGTAGTGGAAGCGCACGAAGGTCCAGTCGGTCGTCAGCGCACGCGTCTGGTACGGGCGCTCGACGTGGTCGCCGATCACGAGGGCGACGTCGTGCTCGGCGAGCGCGGCGAGCGTGTCGTCCACGAACCAGCTCGCATGGCGGAACTCGAATGCGTGGCGCCCCGACGGCAGCTGGTCGAGCGCATCGACGAGCCGCCCGTGGTCACGCTTCCAGCCCTCCGGCAGCTGCCACAGCACGGGCCCCATCCGCGGCGTGCCCAGCAGCGACGCGATCCGCTCGTACAGCAGCGGGGCATGCTCGCCGAAATCGCGCAGCTTCTTGTTCTGGGTGATGAACTTGCTGCCCTTGATGCTGAAGACGAAGTCCTCCGGCACCTGCGTGAGCCACCGCTCGACCGCCTCCGCCTTGGGGAGCCGGTAGAAGGACGAGTTGACCTCGACCGTGTCGAAGTGGTGCGCATAGAAGCTGAGCTGCCCGGACTTGGGGACCTCGGCCGGATAGAACGTGCGGTCCCAGTGGCGGTACTGCCAGCCCGAGCAGCCGATGCGGACCGTTGCAGGTGTGGGAGCAGGCATGCCGGTCCGATACCCGTTCCGCGAGCGGTGATTCGCGCGTCAGACCTGCGCGGTGGCCACCACGATCGGGTGGTCGCTCACCTTCTGGCGCTTGGGATCCTGATCGATCACGTTGCCGGTGAAGCGGACCGGACCGGTGCCGAACACCCAGTCGATGCCTTCCTGGCCGCTCTTGGGGTCGGATGCGGTGAGCAGGTTGCCGGCAGTCATCGTCGACCGCGCTTCGCCACGCTCGTTGAAGTCGCCGACGATGAAGACAGGGAGCCCGCTCGCGCGCAGCTGCGTGACGAGTTCGCGTTCGCGCTTCATGGCCTCGGTGCGATAGCCCTGCTGGCCGTGGTGGTTCGCCGTGTCAGCCGGGTTGTGGACGTTGATGAACCACGCGCGCTTGCCGGTTGCCTTCTCCTCGAGCTGCACGACGGGCATGTCGCGCTCCTTGCCCTCGAAGTACGGCACCTTGATCGAGCGCGAGCTCACGAGCTGGTACTTGTCGGACTTCCAGGCGATGACGTTGTCCTTGTCGCCATGCATCGAGTAACCGGACTTGGCGGCGCGGAACGCGTCCTGCTGGGACGGCTGGAACTCCTGCAGGCCGACCACGTCGACGTCGTACTTCTTGAGGTAGGAGATCATCCCGGGCGTGCGCTGCGCGCCGCTCGCGAGCTCGGGCGAATTGCCGCTGGCCGAGGTGTGCGACGCGCCCAGGACATTGAACGAGCCGATCTTCCACTCGCCGCTGGCGTTCATGGGTGCTCGTTCGGGCGCCTGCTGGATCGGGCTCTCCTGCGCGGGCGACGGCGCCGTCATCGTCGACATGCCGCAGGCTGCCTGCATCGGCGAGCTGGTCGCAGGCGCACCGCCGCCACGAACGGATCCGAGGAGCGCGACTGCGTTGGCGAGCCCCTGAACCGCGACCGACAGCGCCTGCGTGAGCTGCGCGAGGTCCATCGGCCCAGCTGACGGCTGACCCGCGGGCGTGGCCCCCGGGCTGGTCAGCAGGCTTGTCGCAGTCAGCTCCACGGATCCAACGTACGACGGATTCCGTCCAGTACGAATAGGTACATCTTCCCCATCTATGTGGCGTTTCGCCGTCTGGGATCGGGTCACCATGCAACGTGACCCGGCTCACCTCCAAGAGGACCCGACATGGCCACCACGCACGGCGCACGAACCGACCTGCCGATCTGGACCCCGAAGCCCGACGCCCCGGTGTGGGCGCGCGCCCGTGGCGAGCACGTCACGGCCGCAGACGGACGCGAGTTCATCGACCTGTCGATGGGCTGGGGCGCCTGCCTCTGGGGCCACGGGCTCATCTACGAGCGGATCATCGACCGCTACGACCCGGCCGAGCTCGCGCAGGGCGTCGGCTCTTCCCAGACGACCGTGCTGCGCCAGCGAGCCGAGACCGCGCTCGTGCACTGGGCCCAGCAGGTGTGGCCCGGATCACCGGAGCTGCGTGTCGGGATCCTCCACACGGGGGCGGAAGCGGTGGAGACGGCGATCAAGACCGCGATCGCGGCGACGGGACGCAGCGAGGTCGTCGCGTTCAAGGGCGCCTACCACGGCAGCTTCGGCGCCGCCGTGGCCGCATCCGATGACCCGGATACGCGACGCGCCTTTGCGCCCACCCTGGAGTTCTCCAACCTGCGCCACGAGCCCTACGGCGAGGTGCCCGAGCTCTCGGAGCAGACGGCGTGCGTGATCGTCGAGCCCATCCAGGGCGCGACCGGAGTGGTCGTGCCGCCCGACGGATTCCTCGACGAGCTGCGTGCCGAGTGCGACAGGGTCGGCGCACTGCTGATCCTGGACGACGTGCTCGCGGGTTGTGGTCGAAGCGGCGCGCCGATCGAAGGTGTCGCCTGTGGCCCGGACGTCGTCGTGCTCGCCAAGGCGCTCGGCGGCGGGATGGTCTGCGCCGCCGTCGTCATGCCCGAGACCGTCGCGCGTGCCGCGTGGGCTGGCGACAATGCTCCGTCATTGTCGACCACCTACTACGGCCACCCGCTCTCGTGCGCGGCGATCCTCGAGGTGCTCGAGCTGCACGCTGCGCACGACCTCCAGGAGCTCTGCCGCCCGATCGAGGACGCCTTGCGCAACGTGGAGGCGCGCACGTCGCTGCTGCTCCGGGGGCGCGGCGCCTTCTGGGCACTGGTCGGCACGAAGGGGGAAGGAGCCGCGCTGTCGGAGCAGCTGCTCGAGCACGGCATCATCGTCGACGGCGGCGGGGAGCACGGCGAGGCGCTGTCGCTCAAGCCATCCCTGCTCATGGAGCCCGATTCATGGGACCGCACCTGCGCCGCGATCATCCACTGCGCCGGCCGCACCTGAACCGATCGGGCCGCTGCGGCGTAGCTTGGTGCGTCGGGGGGAACGCTCCCGGCGAACTGGAGGTAGGGCGACATGGGTGACAACAGGACCGAGACGGCGATCCTCGCGGGTGGCTGCTTCTGGGGCATGCAAGACCTGGTCCGCAAGCAGCCCGGTGTGCTCGACACGCGCGTCGGCTATACGGGCGGCGACGTGCCGAATGCGACGTACCGCAACCACGGCACCCACGCCGAAGCGATCGAGATCGTGTTCGATCCCGATCTCACCTCCTACCGCGACGTGCTCGAGTTCTTCTTCCAGATCCACGATCCGACCACACGGAACCGTCAGGGCAACGACCTGGGGATGTCATACCGGTCGGCCATCTATTGGCTCGACGAGACCCAGCGCGACATTGCGCTCGACACGATCGCGGATGTGAACGCCTCCGGCCTGTGGCCCGGCGCCGTCGTGACCGAGGTCGAGCGCGCGGGGGAGTTCTGGGAGGCGGAGCCCGAGCACCAGGACTACCTGCAGCGCATCCCCGACGGCTACACGTGCCACTTCATCCGCCCGGGCTGGAAGCTGCCCCGGCGCGAACAGGTCGGCTAGGTCGCCGAAGCGCCGCGTATGGAGTAGCGGTGCATGGTCACGCCGTCATCGAACTGCGCCTGTTCGAGCAGGTCCAGCTCGAGCGGTGTCTGGAGCCGGTCGAACAGCGGGCGACCTTCGCCCAGCACGACGGGGTGCGTGAACAGCAGCAGCTCGTCGAGCAACCCGCGCTCGAGCAGCTGGGTGGCGAGGTTCGCGCCGCCCACGCCGACGAAGCCGTCGGTCTCCGCCCGCAGCGTCGCGATCTGCTCGAACACGTCCTCGCCGCCGATGATCCGTGCGTGCTCCGATTCGGTGCGTGTGTTGGAGACCATCACCTTCGGCGTGCGGGTCCAGATGCGTCCGTACTCGCGCATCACCTCCGGCTGCTCCGGATCGTCTGCGGCAGTCGGCCAGAACGGCTCCATGATCTCGTGGATCCGGCGCCCCTCGATCATGAGTGCGAGCTGCGACGCGCGACGATTGAATTCCGCGTGGAGCGGCTCGCCGATGCGCATCCAGCCGCCACCACCGTCCTCGCCGTCGGCGCGCTCGATGCGCAGGTCGAGGGAGACGTTCATCCAGTACACGGTTCGGCCCATGTGCGCTGCCTGCCCCGATTGCGGGTAGGTGACGCGCATGGTTCCCTCCACGCCACGTCAGCGATCGGTCCACCACTACGTGAGCGCCTACGGCGCGGGCGACTACGAGCGCGCGGCCGCGATCTTCACCGACGACGTCCAGTGGAACGTGTTCGGGCGCTTCGAGAGCGTCGGGCGGGACGACTACGTGCGCCACATGCACGACGATCGCGGCATCGGGCACCCGGACATCACGGTGACGCGGTACTTCGAGCTGGATGATGCGGTCATCGCCGAAGGTACCGTCTCACAGGAGCTCGTCGGCGGTGGCTCGCTCCGTCTCCGATTCCTCGACGTGTTCGAGTTCACCGGCGACCACGTGCACGAGCATCGCAGCTACGTGATGGCGGCTCCCCAGCAGTGACACGCGAGCGGTCCACGATCCTCCCGGCGCTGGCGGCCTTCGCGGTCTTCGGCGCGTTCTGGGGAGCATGGGGCGCGAGCATCCCGCGAGTCCGTGACCAGGCCGGCGTCAGCGAGGCCGAGCTCGGGATCGCGCTGCTGTGCATCGGGGCAGGTGCGCTGCCGGCGATGCTGCTGACGGGGCGGCTCCTGGACCGCGTCGGTGTGCGCCTCGCGGGGTTCGTGATCGCAGCGCTCGGCATCGCGGGGCTGGCGGCGACGCTCGCTGCCCATTCGTTCGTGAGCCTGGTGCTCGGGTTGCTTGCCGTCGGCGTCGCGAGCGGCGCGGCCGACGTCGCGATGAATTCGGTTGCTGGTCGAGCGGAACAGGATGCTGGGCGCCCCGTCATCACGCGCGCACACGGCGTGCTCTCGGCGTTCGTCGTGATCGGCAGCCTGGTGGCCGGCGCCGTCGCTGCGCAGGACCTGCCGCTCGAGCTGCCGTTCGCGGGCATCGCCGCCGGCGCGCTCGCGGTGGGTGCGTGGATGCTGCGCGTGCTGCCTCCCGCCACCGCACACGCGGCGGGCGGCGACGTCACCCGGGCCGGCGTGCACAGCGCGTTCGTCCCGCTGCTGCTGCTCGGCGTGCTGGGAGCGCTGGGATTCG
>JAOPYU010000112.1 GCA_025964455.1 Thermoleophilia bacterium
GACGTCGCTGCCGGCGGCGCGGCGCGCGGCCTCGAGTGCGATGAATGCGCCAATGCGTTCGTCGACGCATCGGCTCATGATACGTCCGTTGGGGAACACGTGCGGAGCGGCATCGAGCACGATCGGATCGCCGATGCGCATCATCGCCTTCGCCTCGTCACCGGTCGCCGCGCCGACGTCGATCCACAGGTCCTTGAGCGTCGGTCCCTTCGCGCGGTCCTTGATCTGGTGTGGCGCGAGCTTGCCGATCGTGCCGAGCAGCACGCCGTCGCGCGTGAGGATTCGCACGCGCTGGCCTGCGGCGACCGACAGGTCCCAGCCCCCGACCTGTTCGAACCGGACCAGGCCCTTGTCGTCGATGCGCGTGACGATGAAGCCGATCTCGTCGATGTGACCGCACAGCATCACGCGCGGACCACTCGCGCCCTTGTTGACGGTCACGTGCACGTTGCCGATGGGATCGACCTTGACCTCGTCGGCCCAGGGCGCGGCGTACTCTTCCACCAGCCGCGCGGCCGGCTCCTCGAAGCCGCTCGGGGCGGGCGTGTCGAGCAGCCGCATGAGGAAGTCGAGCGAGTCGCCTTCGACGCGCACGTCTCCGGAGTAGTACGGAACCGGACGCGGGTCCGCGGAGTCGGTGCCGGTGGTCTCGTCGCTCACGTGGTGCTCCTTGCGCTGCTCGCCACGTGCTCGATCCACGCGACGATCACGTCGATCGATGCGCGGATGTCACGGAGGTCGACCTGTTCGACCGGCGTGTGCAGGTACCGTGCGGGGATGCTGACGAGGCATGTCGCCGCGCCGCGTCCCGCCTTGATGGTCTGGTCGGCGTCCGTTGCGGTGCGCAGCCCCTTGGCGCGCAGCTGGAACGGGATGCCGGATTCCTCGGCGGCATGGATCAGCTCGTCCACGACGCGAGCCGTGAGCGTCGCGCCGCGCGAGATGATCGGACCCTTGCCGAGCTTCAGGTCGCCGAGGTCGGAGGCGCCCGGAGTGTCACCCGGCGTGGTGACATCCACGACGCACGTGCGGTCAGCCTGCAGGTCGTAGCTGGCGACCGTGGCGCCGCCCATGCCGATTTCCTCGCCCACCGAGCCGACCGCGACCACCTCGGCATCCACGCCGCGCTCGTGGGCGAGCCGTGCTGCCTCGAGGGCGACGAACGCACCCACGCGGTTGTCGATCGACCGTGACATGAGGCGTGTCGAATCCGGGCCGCCGATGCGCTGCGGCGTGACGTCGATGACGGCGGGATCGCCGACGCGCACGAGTGCGCGCGCCTCCTCCTCCGTCGATGCCCCGATGTCCACCCAGAGGTCGTCGACCTTCGGGGCGCGCTCGCGGGCGGCCTGGTCGAGGGCGTGCACCGCGGTGCGGCTGATCGTGCCCGTCACCGTCCCGCCAGCAGGGGTCCCGACGATGCGCAGGCGCTGTCCGGGCAGCACGACCGGGTCCCATCCGCCGATCGAGCCGACGCGGCAGAATCCCTGGCCGTTGATCTTGGTGATGATCAGGCCGATCTCGTCGACGTGACCGATGATGGCGATGCGAGGACCACGCCCGGCACCGACGGAGGCGAAGCTGGTCCCCACCCGATCCGTGCGGACGACCGCGCCGAAGCCCTCGGCATACTCGCGGAAGGCGGCACCCGCAGGCTCCTCGAATCCGGACGGGGCGGGGATGTCGAGCAGCCGCAGCAGGAACCGCTCCTGCGCGTCGTCGAAGGGCGGGGCATCCGTCGTGGGGGCGTCATCAGGCACGGGATGGTCCCTACCCACGCGATCCCGCTTCCTATCGTCCATCACGCCCGTTCAGACGCGCGCTCCCTAAGCTAGGTAATTCGCCCCGATGCCATTTCCGGGGGTGGTCGTACGGTAGAGACATGAACTCCCACCTCGCCACCGCCGCTCACATCGTTCCCACCGACACCGCCTTCGCCGAAGCCGTGCTCGACCACGCTGCTCCGATCACCGGATGGCACGCGCTCCAGGGCCTTGCGCTCGGGATCCTGCGCGGCTACGCCCCGGGCACCGACGTCGAGGTGCAGATCGAGCAGGTCCTCGAGGAAGCGAGCGACCTCGCCGTCGCCGACCGCGTGGCCTGGATCCTCGCGGGCCGCACCGGCCAGCAGCACGTCGTGCTCGCCAGCGCGACCGGCTACCTGGTCGCCACCGTGAGCCCGATGCTCGACTGGGCCGCCGCAATGCGCCTGGAGCCGGGCGTGCACGCGCCCCGCATCGTCAGCGTCGCCGGCGCCGAAGGCGTGCTGCCGGTGCTGCTGCCCGTCGCCAGCTGATTGGAAGGGACGGCGCGCGCTCGCCAGCGCGCAGCCGACCACGTACGCCGAACTCATCGGGGCGTCGCACCAGCCAGGGTGCGGCGCCCCGAATCTCGTTGATTAAGTCGAGTTAGTGGCCCAAGGACAGTACAAAGTCGTCCGAACGCGCGGGCGCCGGCCGGAGGCCCGGGCCGGCGGATCCGAGACCGCAACCCATTTGTCCGAGAATGTATGCCCCACGAGTCACTAACTCGACTTAATCAATGGGTGTTCTGCGGGGGGCTACTTCTTCTGCGTCTTGGGGTCGAGGGCGTCGCGGACGCCGTCGCCGATGAAGTTGACGCTGAGCACCGTCGCGAAGATCGCGAGCGCCGGGACCCAGACGGTCCACCAGTACGTGAGGATCGTGATCAGGCCGCGACCCTCCGCGAGCATGTTGCCCCACGTCGCGGTCGGCGGCTGGACGCCGAGGCCGAGGAAGCTGAGAGCTCACTCGCCGATGATCGCGCCGGAGACCGCGAGCGTCGTGAACACCGCGATCACGCTCACGCAGTTCGGCAGGATGTGGATGAACATCACGCGCTTGTGCGTGCCGCCGAGGGCGAGCGCCGCCTCGACGAACTCCTGGCCGCGCAGCGACACGACCTGGGATCGCACGACGCGGCTGATGCCCATCCATCCGAGCGCGACGAGCACGAAGGCGATGCGCATCCACTCGGGGAACTGCTTGATGAACGGCCCGATCTTGGATTCCGGGCTCGCCACGATGGTCGCGACGACCATGAGCAGCGGCATGCCCGGGATCGACATGATCACGTTGGCCACCCACATGAGCATCGAGTCGGTCTTGCCGCCGAAGTAGCCGGCAGTCACGCCGATCACGGCCCCGAGCGCGGCCGCGCCGATCGCCACCGAGAAGCCGATCGCAAGCGACGTTCGCCCGGCATTCACCACGCGCGAGAGCACGTCGCGACCGAGCGAGTCGGTGCCGAACACGTGCGACGCGCTCGGCGACTGCAGCGAGGCGCGGGCATCGGTCGCCGCCGGATCCGGCAGCACGAACGGCCCGAGCGCGCACACCACGATCATGCCGAGCAGCACGCACAGGCCGATGAAGGCGGCGCGGTGCGCGCGGAACGAATCCCACGTCTGCTGCAGCTGCGTGCGCGGCGGCGCCGACATCGCCTGGGCATCCGTGCTGGTGCGCCCTGGGATGTTGATCGTCGCGCCGCTGGCGACGTTGCCTGCAGCGCGGGTCGCCTTGCCCATCGGCATCGGCAGCGAGGATGTGGTTCGTGCAGCAGTCATGGCTAGCTCACTCGCACGCGGGGATCAAGCATGCCGTACAGGATGTCGGCGATGGTGTTCATGAGCAGCACGAGGGCGGCTCCGATCATCACGATCGCCAGGACGACGGCGATGTCCTTCTGGCCGATCGAGTCGAACAGCAGGTTGCCCATGCCGGGCAGGCCGAAGACGCGCTCGGTGATGGTCGCGCCGCCGAACAGGGCAGCCACGTCGAGCGCGACGATCGTCACCAGCGGCAGCAGTGCGTTGCGGATCGCGTGCCGGAAGAACACGGTCTTGCCGTCGAGGCCCTTGGCCATCGCCGAGCGGATGTAGTCCTGGTTGAGCACGCCGAGCAACTCGCTGCGCATGTAGCGCGACCAGCCGGCGATCTGCAGGATCGACAGCGCGAACACCGGCAGCGCGAGCCGTCGGAACACCTCGATCGGAGCGCCCAGGCACGAGAACGCCGTGCCGAAGATGCCGCCCCCGCCGCCCACGCAGGCCGGCGCGCCACCCGTGTAGAACACGAGCGTGCCACCCATCGCGTCCTGGAGCTTGAGCGCGAACAGCTGCAGCAGCAGGCCGACGAAGAACGACGGGCTCGCCATCATCGCGAACGTCGACAGCGTGGCGAAGTAGTCGGCGCGGCTGTACTTGTGCACGGCGACGTACGCGCCGATCGGCAGCGCGATCGCGAGTGACAGCACCATCGACAGGCCAGTGACCATGAGCGTGAGCGGCAGGCGCTCGCTGATCTTGTCCCACGCGGGGCGCTGGTCGACCGTCGACACGCCCATGTCACCTTTGACGAACTTGCCGACCCAGTGGACGTACTGCTCCACGACCGGCTTGTCCCAGCCGTTCTGCTTGGTGAGGCGGGCGACGTCCTCGCTCGTGATGTTCGGGTTCTGCTTGAGCAACTCGAGCGGGTTCGGGCCGAGCGCGAGCAGGCCGAACATGATGATGCTGACGACGAACAGCGCCGGGATCGCTTCCAGGAAACGCCTGATGATGAGTCCACTCACTTGGCCACCGCCCAGTCCCTGGCGTTCCAGGTGAGCCCGCCGAGCGGGTTGTTGTCCATCCCGATCGCCGCGTTGGTGTACGCGAGCGTCTCGGGGCGCTGGAACAGCGGCAGCAGCGGCATGTCAGCCGCCATGAGCGTCTGCACCTCGTGCACGATTGCCGCGCGTTCCTTCACCGCCGTGGTGACCTCGCTCTTCTCGAGCAGCTCGCTCACCCGCTCGTTGCAGTAGCGGTAGTTGTTCTGGCCGCTGAAGTCGTTGGCCTCGCTCGGGATCGAATCGCACGTGAACATGCTGATCTGTGACGGGTCGATGCCGCTCGACCAGGCCCACAGGGCGAGGTCGTAGTTGCCCTGCGGCGTGCTCTGGCCGAACAGCACGTTGGGCGGCTCCATGGCGATGATCATCTTGATGCCGTTCTTCTTGAGCGACTGCTGCAGCAGCTGCGCGACCTTGAGGCGCAGGTCATTGCCGGCCGTGGACTTGAACGTCACGGTCAGCGGCTTGCCGCCCTTCGCGTAGTACTGGCCACTGCGCTTGTAGCCCGACTTCTCCAGGTACTGCTGCGCGACCTTGGGGTCGGCCTTCACGTCCGACCACGCCGGCAGGTAGTACTCCTCCTTGGCAGGGAGCAGCGTCGAGTCGAGGCGCTTCACCTGCTTCTTGAGGACCACGTCGGCGATCTCGTCGCGGTCGATCGAGCGGGCGATCGCCTGGCGCACGTTGATGTCATTGGTCGGGGCGGTCGCGTTGTTGAACGCGATCTGCTCCCAGTAGACGCCCGGCTCGCTCTGGAACTTGGCGCGTGGGAAGCCCTCGAGCTCCTGCTTGAGGGTGGAGTCCGGCGGCGGGCTGATGACGTCCACCTCGCCCGTGCGCAGCTGGATCTTGAGCGTGTTGGTGTCGGCGACGAACACGTAGCGGATCTTGTCCAGGTACGGCTTGTCCTCCTCGCCGGCATCCCAGTACTTGGCGTTGCGGCGCAGCACGACCTCGACCGAGCGGTCCCAGTGGTCGAGCACGAACGGGCCGCTGGCGACCGGGATCTTCTCGTTGAAGAAGGAGTTGAAGTCCTTGCCCTCGAGCACGTGCTTGGGCAGCGGCCCGGCGCTCACGTAGCTGAGGTACGGCGCGTAGGGCTTCATGAACACGTAGACGACGGTCAGGCGGTCAGGACAGTCGACGGACTTGATCTGGTCCCAGCCCTTCCTGGAGACGACCTGCCAGCGCTCGTCCATCGTGGTCGTGAAGTTGAACGCGACGTCGTCGCAGGTGATCGGCGTGCCGTCGCTCCAGGCCGCCTTCGGGTCCAGGTGGAGCGTCACTGACATCGTCCCGTCGGCGTTCTCCTTGACGAGCCCGTTCTCGCGGGTCGGCACCTCGAGCGCGATCTTCGGGGCGTAGTCACCGTCGGCATTGACGTCGAGCAGGCCGTCGAAGAGCGACGATGCGATCATCGAGGTGGCCGCCATCGATCCGCACTGGATCTTGACGTTGAGGCACTGCGGCTCCTGGTCCATGCCGATGGTCATGGTCCCACCGCGCGGCTTGGTGCCACCCTCGGCAGCAGCCGCGGGGTCGGAGCTACCACCGCAGCCCGCCGCGATGACGCCGGCCAGCGTGAGCATCAGCCCACACAGCACGAGTCGCTGCAACATATTGGTCGTCCGTCCCGGTCCCACAGGTCCTCCTGCCTGACATGTCGGGAAATCGGACGCCGACGTATCACCTGCGGCCAGCAACTGGCCCGCCCCGGGTGCAGCCCGGAAACGACACGGGCCCCCGTCGCGGCAGATGCGCGACAGGGGCCCGGACGACGGCGCGACGCGTCAGGGGTGCGTGGCGGTCATCGCGTAGTCGTAGGCCTTGTCGAGCAGCTTGTCGGCAGCACCGAGCGCCTTGTAGGCGAACGTCTGGCCGAGGCCGTTGTCGATGTACTTGAGCGAGTCGAGCACCTTGGCGAGCGCGCTGGCGGCGTCGAGCGCGTTGCTCGTGGCGAGGCTCATCTCGCGGGAGAACGGGACGGCGACGTTGGTCGCGGTCGAGAGCAGCCTGGCGGCCGCGAGCGCGTCGCGACGCGCGGCGGAGACCTGGTTCAGGCTCCCTGTGGCGATCATGCCCTTCACGAGCACCTGGGCGTCGGAGAGCAGGCCGCGAGCCTTGTCGACGGCCTCGACCGGGAAGGTGTTCGACGGCGGCGGCGTACCCGGGTCGTCGATGGCGTTGCGAATGGGCGTGAGCTGCATGTGGTCCCTCCCAGGATCCGTTCGGTAATCGATCGGACGCGATGGTACCCCCGCCACCGGCCCCGTGCGGCACTCCCGCGGACGAGGTCCGGGTTGGTGGCCCCTCAGGCCACAGCGGCGGGTCTCGTGCTGCGCGGGCC
>JAOPYU010000114.1 GCA_025964455.1 Thermoleophilia bacterium
CCTATGAGATGCCACCGCTGCTGGTGTGCCCCCAGTGCGGGAACGAGTGGAGCGCGGCGTCGACCGGGGATTCCGGCGAGCCCGAGGCGCGCGTGATCCGGGATGCGGTCGGCAACGTCCTGTCCGACGGCGACACGGTCACGGTCGTCAAGGACCTCAAGGTGAAGGGCAGCTCCACGTCGATCAAGGTCGGGACCAAGGTCCGCAACATCCGCCTCGTCGACGGTGTCGGCGACCACGACATCGACTGCAAGGTCGACGGGTTCGGCCCGATGCAGCTGAAGTCGAGCGTGGTGAAGAAGGCCTGAGGATCAGGGCCATGGCAGGGTGGACGGCCGCCGCGCGAGTCGCTAGATTTCTGAGCGACTGCACCCGGCACCCACATGGATCCCGAACTCCTCCGAACCCACAACCAGCGAATAGTCGATGCGTACGTATCGTTCGGCGCACCTGCAAGCACGCCGATCATGCTCATGTGCGAGTGCTCCTCGGGCTCCTGCAACACGATGATCGAGGTCACGGCCTCCGAGCATCGCGAGGCGTCGGCTGACGGCGAGTTGCTCGTGGCCGTCGGGCATCACGAATCAGGAGTGCGCGTGATTCGATCGACGGATCGTTTCCTCGTAGTTTCGGCCACGGCCACCGCGGGAGCCGACTGAGGCTCTACAATCGGAGCATGACGCCTCCGGCGGCTCGCCCCAACAAGCTCGATGTCGTAGCTGATCCCATATCGGGGTCCGACGAGGTGAGCCTCGCGACGCAGCTCGAGCGGTTCCTCTCCGCATTCGCACGCGTCGACGCACTGGGTCGGCGCGATGCCGGACTCAACGCCAACGAGCGAACGGCGCTCCTGCACCTGGCCAACGGGACCACCTCGCCGACGGAGCTGAGCCGGCACCTGGGGATGACGACCGCCGGCACGACCAATCTGCTCGACCGGCTGGTGACCAACGGGTTCGTGACCCGGGAGCGCCATGCCTCCGATGGCCGACGCGTGCTGCTCACCCTCACCAAGCAGGGGCTGCGTGTCCACATGCGTCTCCAGCAGATCGCCACGGAGCTCGCGACGGTCGCCTCCCGCGGCGACGTGAGCGCATCGACCGAGCTCGCTCGGTTCCTCGGAGCGGCAACCGCGCTGCTCAACGAGCGGTCCGGTGCCGCCGACCAGTGATCGACCGGAGCGGTGCCTACGTGTTCCTGCCCCACCCTGCGCAATTCGCCTCGATGCCTGCCTAGCGAAGCTAGCGATAGGGGTACGGTAGCTGGGTGGATCGGCACCCACCCCACGGGCGCCGAGGAGGAATGGGGATTCCGGATGACTGCAAGTGCTCCGAGATCGCGGCCCAGGACGGCGCTGCCGACCGGGGGACGCAGCGTGCTGGACCACGCCTTCGACACGACGGATGCGTTCAGCCTCGGCGGCGAAGAGGAGTTCATGCTCGTCTGCCGGGAGAACGGCGAACTCGTCCCGCGCGCCACGCAGGTGCTGGCCGAGTACGAGGGGGCCTACACCGGGGCGGTCGGCTCCGAGGTGATGGCGAGCGTGGTCGAGACCGCAACGCCGATCTGCGCGACGCCCGTCGAGCTCGAGGCATCGCTCGGGCTGCATCGGCAGCGCCTCGCCGAGAGCGCGCGGGCCGCGTCATGTGAGCTCGTCTCCGCCGGCACCCACCCCTTCACGACCGCGCAGCAGCAGGTCACCGAAGGCGAACGCTACGCATCGATCGCCCGTGAATATCCGTGGGTCGTGCAGGAGGCTGCAACCTACGGGCTGCACGTCCACGTCGGAATCCAGGGCGCTGATCGGGCGATCGCGATCTGCAATGCCTTCCGCAGCTACCTGCCGCACCTGCTCGCGCTGTCGGCGAACTCGCCGTTCCTGCGCGGCGAGGCGACGGGGCTGCAGTCGACGCGCGTGCTGCTCGCGCAGCTGTACCCCCGCTCGGGCGTGCCCCCCGTGTTCCACGACTTCGAGGACTACGCCCGCACGATCCGTGCGCTCCAGGTGAGCCACGCGGTCGACGACTACACGCACACGTGGTGGTTCTGCCGGCCGCACCCGACCTTCGGCACGATCGAGGTGCGCGTGTGCGACGCGCAGACCGACGTGCGGCGCACCGCCGCGCTCGCGGCGATGGTCCAGGCGCTCGCCGCATGGCTGAACGACGAGCTGGACGGGCCCGGCATCCCGCCAGCGCATCACACCGTGTGCGAGGAGAACCTCTGGTCTGCGGCCCGCTACGGCTGCGACGGCAGCTTCATCGACGAGGTCGAGGGCTGCGCAGTCTCCTCGCGACGCGCGATCTTCGAGTTGCTCCACACGCTCCGCCCCTACCTGGAGCACTTCGGCTCGGGGCGATACATCCCCACGCTGCAGACGATGATCGACACCAACGGCGCGAAGCTGCAGCTGCTCGAACACGCTGATGATCCGGACCTGCCGCGCCTCATGCGGCGCCTCGCCGCACGCACGCTGGACCCGCTGGCGTCATGAGCGACGGTGGCCAGCAGGCGTCGAAGGCGCGTGTCCTCGTCGTCGATGACGAGCCCGCGCATCGCCAGCTGGTGGCGGCCGCACTGGCCCACTGCCAGGACCTGGAGCTCGCGGGCGAGGCGTTCCACGGCAAGCGCGGCGTGGAGCAGGCGGCGGAGCTGCAGCCGGACGTGATCGTGCTGGACCTGCGGATGCCCGTGATGGACGGGCTGACGGCCCTGCCGCTCATCCGTCGAGCCGCGCCCCTCGCACGCGTGCTGGTGTGGTCGGGCAACGGCGAGCTCGACATGGAACGCGCCCGCGAAGCAGGCGCGTGGGGCTGGCTCGGCAAGGTCTCGCCGGTCGAGCACCTCGTCGCGCTCCTGCGTGCAGCCGCGCAGCACTCGCCGTGGGACCAGGCCATCGAAGCGACGCTGCTGGCTGACGGCAGCTGACGCCCGCCGCCCCCGGCGGCCGATCAGCTTCGGCGCTGGTCCGCCGGTGCATAGCGGTTGTGCAGCATCAGGTCGTTGCCGTCGGGATCGCGGAACAGCGCCATGTGGCACACGCCCGTGTCGAAGGTGTCACCCAGGAACACCACGCCCTTCGCCTCGAGCTCGGCGCGCGCCGCGGGCACGTCGTCCACATGGAGCGCCATCTGGGCGTTGCGCTGCGGTGCGAACTCGAAGCCGCGCGAACCGGGCTCCCAGATGCCGAAGCAGGTCTCGCCGACCCAGAACTCGAAGCGTCCGTGCTCGTCTGGGCGCAGGCCGAGCGTGTCGATGTAGAAGGTGCGTGAGCGTTCGGCGTCGGTGGACGGGACGCCGATGAAGTCGAGGCCGGTGATCATGCGTGCCACCGACCCGAGCCGGGCCGCGGGGATGCATGCCTTGACAGGGCCACGGGATGGCCGCACCTTGGACGTGGACGCAACTCCCCAGCGAGACGACGATCGGGACGATCACCATGTGCAATCCAGTCGGCGGCGGCATGACCATGCCTCCCATGAAGCCCGCAGCAGCGACCACGCCTGCGGAGAAGTCCTCCACTGGAACCGACGTCGCAGGGGCCTCCGGCTCCGGCACCGGCCCGGCCACGAAGGCCGGCGGCAATACCGCCGTCGCAGGCGCTGCTGGCCAGGCCAGCACCGGCGCGGCAACCCTCGGTGGCGGTCCCGCCCTGTCAGCCGTGCTCGACCAGCTTCGCGCCGCTGTCGCGGCGCTCACCTCGCTCATCGGCACGATGGGCGGCGGCGCGCTTGGCGGCGGTCCCATCCAGTCGCCCGGACAGATGCCCACCCAGATGGCGCCCGGCAAGTTCCCGGGCCAGAGCTCGGGCGGCGGCGGCGACAACCCTGCCTTCCTGCTCGCGAACGACATCAAGGTCGAGCTCGCCAAGCCGCATGACGCAGCCGACACGGCGACCCTCAAGAAGCTCGAGCTCGCGGCAGCTGACATCACGGTCCAGTCGAACCGCACGGGCAGCTTCGACCCGACCAAGCTCATGATCGTCGGCCTCCAGCTCGATGCGGTGAAGCTGCCGGCAGCGGATCCGCGCCGCGCCGCGCTGCTCAAGCTCGTTCCGGCGGCCGAGGCCGCAGCCGCCGAGGCCGCGAAGACCGGATCCTTCAATCCGGTCGTGATGATGGATCTCGGCCTCCAGGCCGACATCGCCAAGCTCCCGGCCGGCGACGCACGCATCGCTGACCTGACCAAGCTCCGCACCGAAGTCGCAGCCCAGAAGCAGACCAACGGCGGATTCGACGCGGTCGCCCTGCAGCGCCTCTCGGATCTTCGTTCGGCGATCCTGCGCTGATCGCCTGACGTCAGTCGTTCAGCTTGCGAGTCATCTGGCGCACCCCGATGCGCCAGAACA
>JAOPYU010000119.1 GCA_025964455.1 Thermoleophilia bacterium
CCGCCGCCACCGGGGCGTCCACCGCCAGCGCCGCCGCCGGAGCCGCCGCGCCGACCGCCTCCGCCGCCTGCGCCGCCACTTCCGGCGTTGCCGCCGCCTCCACGCTGTCCACCGTCGCCAGTCATCGGTCCGATCATCGCAGGGTCACGAGGGATCGACAACGCGGTCGGGGCGGACCGGACTAGGCCTGGATGATGACCGGGGTCCCGGTGCGCAGCAGCGGCCGCAGGCGCTGCAGCGCCGCCTCGCCCACGCGCAGGCACCCGGCGCTGGCGGCCTCGCCGATCGATCCGGGGGCGCCGGTGCCGTGGATCGCCATCTGGTCGCCGCCGGTCCAGCCACGCGGCAGGTTGGGCTGCACCGTCGAGAGCCCGAAGGCGAAGCTGCCGTAGGAGGAGCGCAGGCTCCCCGTGATCGCAACCCGGTCGGTCACCCAGAAGGAGCCCTGCGGCGACGGGGAGCCGGGCCGACCGATCGCCGTGGGGACCGAGAAGCGCTCCCGACATCCGTCGTAGACGTGCAGGCGACGCTCGGACAGGTCCTCGACCAGCAGGATCTTCGTGGTCCGGCTGCGCAGTCCCTCGAGCGGGATCCAGCCCGTGGCGCCGACCGGCTTGCTCCACGGCACCGTGATGCGACCCCACTTCCCGTCCGGGGTCACCTCCTGCACCCAGGCCGTCATCGACTGGTTCATGTACTTGCTGAGCGAGGAGACCGACCCTGCGCGCTTGGCACGCATCGTCGGGAAGGCGCGGACCGTCGTCTCGATCGGCACGCGGACGTAGCGGTGCCCCTGCGCGCACTCGACGCCGCCGCGCAGCTCGACGGTGCGCGTGGGCGCCGGATCTGCAGGTGCCGTCGCCGGAGCGGGAGCGGCGGCAGCCGTAGGCGCACCGTTGGCCACGATCGCGCCGGGGGCGGCGGCGGCTGGAGCCGCAGTCGCGAGTCCGGGAGCGGCGGAGGTCTCGGCGGCGACCGCCGTGACCCCGTTGCGCGCAGGCAGCATGGTGACGGCAGCCATGCCGAGGGCCATCGCGCACAGGGCCAGGAGGGCGACCTTGGTGATATGGAAAATGAACTGATGCATTTGGATCCTGAGGCTGAATCGGCGGCGCACGCTGCGACTTGAGCCGCGCCACTAGCAAACTGGAGATACTGCAATTCAATGACGCAAGGTCGTTCCTGCGCGCGCGCTAGGGTCGGGGGAATGGAGGGGAACCCGAACCAGCCGATCCGTGTCGTCGTGGCGGACGACTCAGCCGTGATGCGGCGCCTGATCGGCGACGCGCTGCGGGCCGATCCACGACTGGAGGTCGTGGGCGAAGCCGGGGATGGGGATGCGGCCATCACGCGTTGCAGGGAGCTGCGCGCGGATGTCCTGACGCTCGACCTGTCGATGCCGGGGATGAACGGGCTCGAGGCGCTGGCAGAGCTACGCCGCTCGCGCGATCGGGTTCGCGTCGTGGTCGTGTCGGCATTCTCCCCGTCGCTGATCGAGCGCGCGCTCGATGTCCTGGACGAAGGCGCGACGGACCTGGTCGCCAAGCCGCGGCCGGGCGGTTCGTTCCAGGAGTTCGGCACGAGCGTCGTCGAAGCAGTGGTCGCTGCCGCCGCGGGCCGCGCCGCCACGGCCGGCGCGTCGCACGGCCTCCGACGCGTGCCGATGCCCCGGTCCACGCGACGGTCCGCCAACGCAGGGCGGATCCTCGCGATCGCCTCCTCCACCGGCGGCCCACGGGCGCTGGGTGAGGTGGTCCCGAAGCTGGGCGCGACGCTGCAGGCGGGCGGCGTGATCGTCCAGCACATGCCGGAGGGCTTCACCACCGCGCTCGCGCGGCGTCTGGACCAGAACTCGCAGCTCACCATCCGCGAGGGGTCGATGGGCGACGCCCTCGCGCCGGACACGATCCTGATCGCCCCGGCAGGTTGGCACATGCGCATGCGCCGCGGCGTCGTGGGGCTCGACGACACGCCGGCGATCGGCGGCGTGCGACCCCGCGCGGACGTCACGATCGAGGACCTGGTCGCCGATTACGGCGCCCGCATCGTGCTCGTGGTCCTCACCGGCATGGGCAACGACGGCCTGCTCGGCGCCCGCGCCGTCCGGGCAGCGGGTGGCATCGTGATCGCCCAGGACGAACGCGACTGCGTCGTCTACGGCATGCCACGCCACGTGGTCGAGAACGACCTCGCGGATGCGACCGGGACCCTCGACGAGCTGCCGACGCTCATCGAGCGCGCGCTCGGCACGCCCCTGCCGCGGCAGCGCTGACCTACATCAGTACCTTCTCGACCGCCTCGAGCACGCGCTCGGGCTTGACCGGCTTGAGGATGTAGTCACGGGCGCCGGCCTGGAGCGCCTCGAGCACCTTGGGCTTCTCCTTGAGTGCCGAGCACATGATCACCTTCGCCGACGGATCCTCCGAGAGGATCTCGCGCAGCGCGGTGATGCCGTCCTTCTCGGGCATCGTGATGTCGAGCGTGGTCACGTCGGGTCGCAGCTCACGGTAGCGCTCCACCGCCTCGACCCCGTTGGAAGCCTCGCCGACGACCTCGTGACCATGCTGCTTGAGCAGGTCTCCGATGATGTGTCGGATGAACATCGCATCGTCTACGACCAGCACTCGCGCCATGGTGCGTCCCCGTCTCTCTGTTGCACGCCCCACCGAGTGGCAGCGCGTGTCCCCGAACCGCTAGGCGGCAAGCCTGGTCGATCGCACCGGTACCGCCGGTGCAAGCGACCACGCCTCCCGCTCTTCACTGCCGACCGTGCGCACGGTGACCCGTGCATCGCGGCCGGGCCAGACCCGCATCGTGCGGCCCCGGTTGCCTCCGATGTCATCTGCGCTGATGCGTACGCCGGCCGCTGCGAGCGCCGCTCGCACGGCCGCGACGTTGCGCGTTCCCACGTCGTGGCCTTCGCGCCCCCCGCCGAACATCTGCGACCCGCCTGCGATGACCGCGACCAGTCGCCGCGGAACCGCCGTCGGGCCGGCCTCGGCGAGCACTCGGCGCACCAGCTCCGGCACTCCGCTGCTCGCGTAGGTCCCGGGGCCGGCGCCCGGCTTGGCGCCGGCCGGCGGCGCCTCGGGCAGGAACACGTGCGCGAGGCCGACGACCCCGGTACGCGGATCCACGAGCGCGACTCCGATGCAGCTGCCGAGACCGACCGTGACGAGCGCTCGCGCGTCGTCACCAGCCATGACCTCGATCTCGCCGATGCGGACCGCGACCTCCTGTGGGCGGACTGACGTCACCCCGGCTTCACCCGACCCCGAGCCGTTGGAGCAGCTGGTCGATGCCGTCGTCGAACGGCACGAACAGCACGCTCATCTCCGCATCGGCATCGTTCACCGACAGCTTCGAGTCGATGAGCAGCACGCCGGTGATGTCACGCGTCGTCGCTGCGATCAGCGATGACACGATGGAGCCGAGCATGTCGGTCATCACGTCCGGGGGATGCACGTCCCATGAGATCCCGCTCATCTCCGCAAGGACGTTCGCATACGCGCACGCCAGCACGTTGCCGACTTCCTGGAGCACCGAGCGCCCCATGTCCGAATCCGATTCGATGCCGAGCAGCATGCAGAGGTTCGACGCCTGCTCCGGCGTGAACATCGCGACCAGCATCGCCTCCACGTCACCGCCCACGCGGATGCCGACGGCGCTCACCTCGTTCTCGGCGCCGCCCAGCTGCTCGATCGCATCGCCGATGTCGGTCACCACCGCGCGCGGCACCGAGATCTCGAACGAGTGTCCGAGCATCTCCGACAGGTCTCCAGCCGCATGGCCGGACCCCGTGTTCGCCACCTCGCGCAACGCATCGATCTGCAACTCCGTGTACTGCTGCTCAGGCATTGCCGAGCCCCCCTTCTCGTGTTCCACCCGCGAGCACGGCGGCTGGTGCCGCTGCGCCCGTTCCTCCAACGAGTTGGTCGCAGTCCACGATCAGCACCACGGAGCCATCGCCCTGCACCGCCGCTCCCATGAACGCGTCCTCCTCGCCCAGCCCCTTCGGAAGCGGCTTGGTGACCGCCTCGAACTCTCCGATCAACCCGCGAACCGCGAGCACCACTGCGCGCCCTCCAGCGCCGTGCACGATCACGCCGAACACCGGATCCGGATCGGCGCCATAGCCGACCGAACCCGACAGGTCGATCTCCGCGAGCACGCCTTCGTCGAGCCGGATCATCCGCTGGTCCGGACCCAGCACCACGCGCGGGCTGTCGTCGAGGCGCAGCGTCCGCTCGATGCGATCGATGGGGATCGCGACCTGGCGCTCGCCGGCCTGCACGATCAGGACCGTCATGACGGCGAGCGTCAGCGGGATGCGGATGCGGGCGACCGAGCCGGAGCCGAACGTCGACGCGATGTCCACCTCCCCGCCCCACTCGCGACACATGGTGCGCACCGCGTCCATGCCGACGCCGCGTCCACTGACATCCGTGGCGACCTCCGCCGTCGAGAAGC
>JAOPYU010000124.1 GCA_025964455.1 Thermoleophilia bacterium
TGGCAGCTGCACAACCCGCGCATGGACGCGATGCACGACGACGCGCTGTGGGAGCTGCTCTACGACCTGCGCCGCCAGGGCGTCGTGAAGGCGATCGGGCCGTCGATCGGACCGGCCATCGGCTGGAAGGACGAGGGGCTCTATGCACTCGAGCATCGCGACATCGACTTCTTCCACCACATCTACAACATGCTCGAGCAGGAGCCGGGGCGGGCCTTCAACGAGGCGGCGGGCAAGCGCGACGTGGCGATGCTCGTGCGCGTGCCGCACTCCTCCGGCCTGCTCGAGGACCAGTACACGCTCGACACGCGGTTCGAGGCGACCGACCACCGCTCGCACCGGCGCACGACCTGGCTCGTCGAGGGGCTCCAGAAGATCGAGGCGCTGCGGTTCCTGATGGAGGATCGCGAGGGTGCCACGATGGGTCAGGTGGCGCTCAAGTGGCTGCTGGCGGATCCGCAGGTCGCGAGCGTCCAGCCGAACATCCTCACGCGTGAGCAGCTGGTCGAGTTCGCCGCGGCTCCCGACATCGAGGAGCTCGATGCGGACGAGCTCGGCGAGATCGACACGCTCTTCAACCTGCACTTCGGCGTGGAGCCGAGCGAGGATCGCGGCGAGCGCCTGATCAGGAGTTGAGGTCACGGTTCGCTTCCCTCGCGGGAATCGAACGGCAACCTCAACCTCGTGGGGCCGGAGGCTGCGGCGCGCCGTAGCAGTCGTGCTGCTCGATGCGGGCGATGCGACCGTCACGCAGCGTGTAGTGCGCGACGCAGAAGGCGCTCAGCACCGTACCGGCCTTCCAGGCGGCGGCGTTGATCGCGAGGGTGCCGCGCCAGCGCATGCGGGTGGCGACGGTGTCGCCGTCGACGACGTGTCCGTCGATGTCGTAGCGCTGGTCGGCGAGCAGGCCCTGCCCGGCGGCGACGCCCGCGCGCATGGCAGGGATGTCGCGCTCGCTGCCGGCCGGGTTGACGAGGTTGGGGCGCTCCACGAAGACGGCGTCGGCCGTCAGCAGCTCGTCGAATGTCTCGTCGGTCGGCCAGCCGCCGTTGAACGAATCGATCCACCGTTCGACCAGGGCGATGGCTTCCGCGCGGCCGTGATCGTGCTCGGACATCGGCGCTGGTTCCCTCTCGATCGAAGCGATGGCACGGACTGCCGCACGCCTACCCGCGCGATCCCTACCCTTCACCCATGCAGCTCGCCGCCCCATCCGCATCGACGACCTCGCCCACACCGCCCGTCGTGCTGGCGCAGTTCAACTACGTCATCCGCGGACCGCAGGGCATGCCGCGCATGGGCCACGTCGACGCCCAGGCCTGGCCGACCGCAGCCACCGGCGTCAGCGGCGGATTCGACGACGCAGTCGCTGCGGCGAAGCTGGTCGCCGGGCGCCCGCTGCAGGACGGCATCCACCACGTCCCCGTCAACCAGGCTCAGGGCGTGCTGCAGGCAGCTGACGGGACGTTCTCGATCGTGCCGCTCGGCGGTTTCCACCGCGAGACGACCGGTCCGCTCTTCGTCGACGGACGCTTCTTCGGAGCAGCTGCGCTCTCGCTCCAGGTGACCCGCTCCGTCCCCGAGCTCGTCGCCGTCGTCGGCGCCACGCGCGTCCTCGACCTGCGCCACACCGGCGCCGCCTTCATCACGAGCGGCAATGCCAACCCGCCCTCCGCCTGACCGCCCCCCGACACGCGCATGATTTCTTGCGCGGGCGTCAAGAAATCGCGCACACCTCACGACGATTCCCGGCCGCGGGCACGATTTTGTGCACGGGGAACAAGGAATCACGCGCACTTCCTGACACTCGGCAGCGTCAGGCCCGCCCGGGCAGCAGCCTGGCTTCAATGCCGCGCAGGTCGCCGTCCTCGTCGTGCAGGTCGCGGACGTCACCGAAGCCGGCCCGTACCAGCGACGACCCCACCTGGCGCTGCTGCTCGCCGCCGAGTTCGAGCACGATCGAGCCGCCCGGGCGCAGCCATCGCGGGGCGGCTTCGATCGCTCGATCGATCAGGTCGAGCCCGGCGTCGCCCCCGTCGAGTGCGAGCCGTGGCTCGTAGGCCTGCACGTCGCGCGCGAGCAGGGCGAGCTCGGAGGTCGGCACATAAGGCAGCACCCCGATCACCAGGTCCACCGCACCTTGCCAGTCAGCATCCACGCCTTCGAACAACGAACCGAGGCGCGCGTCGACGCCGTTCGAGGCCGCGCATGCGACCGCCGAGGGATCGATGTCGGTGCCCATGATCTGCGCGTTCGGTCGATGCCGCCGGAGCGTCGCCGCGATCGCCCCGCAGCCGGTGCACAGATCGATCGCGTGTCCGCCATCCGGCAGCAGGGAGGCGCCGCGCTCGGCCAGCGGCTCGGTGTGCGGCCGGGGCACGTACACGCCGGCGCTGATCGCCAAGCGCATGCCGCCGAACTCGACCGACCCCACCAGCCACGGGAGCGGCTCCCCCTCGCAGCGCCGGGCGACCAGCTCGTCGAGGTGCGCCGCATCGGGAGCCACGCCCCGAAGCTCCGTGGCCTCGTCCTCGGCGAACACGCAGCCAGCGCTCTGGAGGCGGCGCACCACGTGATCGGTCGAGGGGTCCATCGACCCCGATCCTAGGGTCTCCCGACCACGGGTGCCGCGCGCTTCGAGCTAGGCCACCGCGCCGGTGGACATCACGACCTTCATGCAGTCATCCTGCTTGTGCTTGAAGGTCTCGTACCCCTCAGGCGCCTGGTCGAGGGACATGCGGTGCGTGATCACGAAGCTGGGATCGATGTCACCGTTGCGGATGCGGTCCAGCAGCGGGTGCATGTAGCGCTGCACGTGGCACTGGCCGGCGCGGATCGTCAGCGACCTGTTCATGACTGACCCGATCGGGAACTTGTCCATGAGCCCGCCGTAGACGCCGATGATCGAGACGACGCCGCCGTTCTTGCAGCTCATGATCGCCTCGCGAAGTGCGTGCCCTCGATCGCTCTCCATCCGCGTCGCCTGCTTGACCCGGTCCATCGCGTGGAGCGCGCCGTGCGCGCAGTGCGCCTCCATGCCGACCGCGTCGATGCACGCGTCCGGTCCGCGGCCACCCGTGAGCTCCTTGAGCGCCTCAGGGATGTCGACCTGTTCGTAGTTGAGGGTCTCGGCTCCGGCACGCTCGCGCGCCATTCGCAGCCGGTAGTCGAACCGGTCGATCGCGATCACGCGCTCGGCCCCCATCAGGAAGGCACTGGCGATGGCGAACTGGCCGACCGGCCCGGCGCCCCACACCGCGACGACGTCGCCCGGCTTGATGTCACACATCTCGGCCCCCATCCAGCCAGTGGGGAAGATGTCGGACAGGAACAGGACCTGTTCGTCCGTCAGGTCATCCTCGATCTTGATCGGACCCACGTCGGCGAACGGAACGCGCGCGTACTCGGCCTGGCCACCGGCGAAGCCGCCGGTGAGGTGCGAGTAGCCGAAGATGCCCGCCGTGGAGTGGCCGAACATCTTCTCCGCCATGCCGGCGTTCGGGTTGGAGTTCTCGCACAGGGAGTAGAGGTCGTGGCGGCATGCGTCGCAGTTGCCGCATGCGATCGGGAAGGGGACGACCACGCGGTCGCCCTCACGCAGGTTGCCGACGCCCGGGCCGACCTCGACCACCTCGCCCATGAACTCGTGCCCGAGGATGTCGCCGTGCTGCATCGTCGGCATGTAGCCGTCGTACAGGTGCAGGTCCGAGCCACAGATCGCGGTCGATGTGATCTTCACGATGGCGTCGCGTGCATTGAGGATCTTGGGGTCGGGGACTTCCTGCACCTCGACCGAGTTGCGTCCCGTCCAGCAGGTTGCCTTCATGTCAGTCTCCTTGGATCAACTTCGTGGGGTATCAGCCGGCTGCGTGCTGTGCGGGCAGCTGCTTGGGCTGGTGGCGGGCATCGATGCCCTTCGGCGCTCCTTCGGAGCGGACGACCTGACCCGTCTCCATCACCTGCTTGAAGCGGCGCAGGTCGTCCTTGACCTGCTGGACCGGGTCGTCGCCGAAGAGCTTGAGCAGCGCCGCGCCGAGCGGGCCGATCGGCGCGTCGTAGGTGAGCCAGACGTGCAGCTCGGTCCCGCGATCACCCGGCGCCGGAAGGATCCGGACCTCGCCGGTGGTCTGCACCATCGAGCCCTCGATCGATCGCCACGCGATCCGCTCGTGCGGGGTGTCCTCGGTGACCTCCGCGGTCCAGGCGACGGAAGCACCGAGCGGGGCGCGCGCCTGCCACCGCGTGAGCCCGTCCTCCATGTGCTCGACCGATTCGAGGTGGGTCATGATGTCCGGCAGGTTCTCGAAGTCGCGCCAGTACCCATATATGGCCTCGGGGGTGCGGTCGATCGTGACGGCGGCCTTCACCACCATCGGTCCCTTGGTGGATGCGCTCCTGGAGCGCCCGAGCCCGAGCCCGTCGAGCACGTCGGTGCCCGTCGTGCCCGCCACTGCGGCGACGGCGCCGAGCGTGCGTGCGCGGCTGGTGCTGCCACTGCGCAGGACGCTGCCGAGCGCGCCCAGGTCGAGGGCGTCACCGAGCACGCGGCTCCACACCCACGGCGTGGGCTGTGTGCTGGTGAGGATGCCCAGCCCGTGCGTGATCTCGCGCACCCCCATGGCACGGGTGAACAGTCGTGTGCCTGGCGTGTCCTTGGCGCCGACGAGCGCCGTCACCTTCTGGGGCGCGATGATCTGCGCCGCGCCGAGCCCGAGGCTGAACCAGCCGAGTGCCGAGGCGAGGGTCAACGGGCCCGGGGAGCCGTCTCGTGGTCCCGACTGGACCTGCTCGGGCTGCCAGGCGACTGCCTGCTCCCCGGCGTGTTCGCCGCGATGGGCGAGTCCTGTGCCTTCCATGAAAGCCTCCTGTGTTCTTCGACCGCGAGGGCCGGTGTGTCGTCAGAGGCCCGGTTTCCGGCGCTGCGCCGCATAAACGACGCCCGACGTACGGGCTCGAGCTTGTCGCAGCACCCGGTAGGTTGGGTACATGACGAACCTCGATCCGGACGAGCATCAGGGCCATGCGGCACACGCCCATGGGCACGGGCACGGCCGCCACGGCGGCGACGCCACGTGGTCGCCGGCGGAGCTCGCGGGGTTCCTCGCCGGAACTGCTCGGCCGGTGCGGCAGGCGGTCGACATCGGGTGCGGCGCAGGGGCGGATGCCGTGTTCCTGGCGGAGCAGGGCATCGAGACGACCGGCGTGGATGTCAGTGCGGACGCGCTCGAGCGCGCGCGTGGGCGCGCGGAGGCGCACGGCGTGCAGGTGACGTGGCTGGAGGCCGACGTGCTGGCGCTGCCGCTCCAGGATGCGAGCGTCGACCTGGTGCTCGACCGCGGCTGCCTCCACCACGTGCGGGCGGCAGACCATCCGAGCTATGCGGCGCAGGTGGCTCGCGTGTTGCGACCGGGTGGCGTGCTGCTGGTCCGGGACATGGTGCGACCGGGCCACGACGGCCCCTCCGTGTCCGAGCAGTCAGTGCGCGCGATGCTCACTGAACTCCCCCTGCGCGTGGCATCGGTCACGACCTACGCCGCGCCGAGTGGACACACCGCGCTGCTCGTCGCCGTCGAGCGCACCTGACCTGACGCAGTGTCAGCCGATGGTCGCGAGCAGCAGCCCGGAGGCGATCGACCCACCAGCGAAGGGCAGGAACTTCGCGTCACGCTCGGATGGGAGCTCGTCGCTCAGGACCGTGAGCAGGATCGCTCCGGCGAGGAATGACGACGCGATGGCGACCGAGGAGCGGTCGAGCTCCAGGGCGCTGCCGACAGCCCACCCGACCAGGAGCGCGACGGCGAGCAGCATCCGGCCGATGCTCGCGGGTCCAGGTGTGGACACGCGACCGTGACCCAGTCCGAAGTCGGTTGTCATGAAGTGGATGGCGAGGATGCCGGCGAGCACGAGCATGCGGATTGCGTCCTGTTCGCCCGCGTCCTGCACGACGTAGCCGATCAGGAACATGTAGCCGACGTATGAGGCGACGGAGGTCCAGAACAGGGTCACGGTCCCCCCGGACGGCTCGTCGCCCCCCGTCTCACGATCCCGAACCGCGGCACGGTGCCTGGCAAGGGCGATCGCATAGAACACGAGCATGCCGAGCAGGGCGATGAACAGCACGTGATCCTCGAGCAGCGGCAGCACGCCCTTCGCCGCATCGCGCACTTTCTTCTCGCTGTCGATCACCTTGGGCAGGAGGCCCAGGAAGACGTATCCGACCGTGACGCCGCTGGCGAGCGACATCCACCAGGTCCGGGTGTCACGCGCCAGGAACTCGAATCGCGCTGCATACGGAACGCACGCAGCCATGACGAGCACGGCGATGAGCGAGGCGATATCGGTGGCAGAGAGCATGGGGAGCTCCTACCCGTCTGGGCGGCGAGGCGCGAACACGGGGGACCGGTACGGCTCAGGATCCCAGTGCGAGGAGCCCGGCGACCACGAACATCGTGGCGGCGACGAACAGGTCGATCGCCCGCCACGCTCGCGGCGAGGAGAACCAACCGCCCGCCGCGCGCGCGCCGGCGCCGAGGCCGACGAACCAGACGAGACTGGCGAACGCCGCTCCAGCGCTGAACCACCATCGACCTCCCGGCCCGTGCTGGTTCGCCAGCGAGCCGAGCAGCAGCACCGTGTCGAGATACACGTGCGGGTTCAGCCACGTCAGTGCCACTGCGTGGACCAGCGTGGATCGCAGCGGTCGCGACGGGCCGTGGGCGGCCTCGAGCGCGGATGGTCGGATCGCGCGTCGCAGCGCACCGATGCCGTAGGCGACCAGGAATGCCACCCCGAGCCACCGCACGACGTCCAGCACCGCCGGCGCCCGTTCGACCACTGCCCCGATGCCGAGCGTGCCGGCGACGATCAGCACCGCGTCGGAGATCGCGCAGATCGCGACGACGGGCCAGAGCACCTCGCGCCGGAGCCCCTGCCGCAGCACGAACGCGTTCTGCGCGCCGATCGCGATGATCAGCGCGAAACTGGCGAGCATCCCGGTGAGGAAGGTCCCGGTCACGGCACTGCGGTCCGGGCGGGGCCGGCCCCGATCCTCACGACTTCTCGATGAGCTCGATCCGGTAGCCGTCCGGGTCGCGGACGAAGCAGAGGAGCGAGCCACCCTCGCGGACCTGGTACGGCGGCTTCTCCGCTTCGATGCCCTGCTTGGCGAGCTCCTCGAGGGTTGCGTGGATGTCAGGAGTCGAGATCGCGATGTGGTTGTAACCCGCGCCGAGCTCGTAGGAGTCGACGCCGAAGTTGAACGTCAGCTCGAGCCGGTCGCCGTCACCGGGGAGGCCCATGAAGACGTTGATCGCCTCGTCGCGGATCGGCATGCGCCGTCGCTCCTCGAACCCGAGGGCGCGGTAGAAGGCGACGCTGCGGTCGATGTCGGTGATGCGGTAGCAGGTGTGGAGGAAGGCGCTCATGCGGCCACCCTACTCGTTGGGAGGTGCTCGACATTTCGTGCGCCTGAATCAAGGAATCGTGCGCGCGGCGACGGAACGTCGGGAGGTGCGCGACATTTCTTGTGCCTGGGTCAAGAAATCGTGCGCGCGGCGGGGAGTGGGGAGCGCGGGGCGCGCGGCTCAGCGGATCAGCCGACGCAGCGGCCGGTGCGGACGACCTTGCCGTCGGGGACGGCGCGTCCGAAGGCGAGCGCGTCGCCGGCGAGGTCGTTGGGCACGCCGTAGCCGCCGCGGACCTGGGAGCCCACCGTCGAGGCGAACACCGTGGAGATGACGCGACCGTCCCCGTCGACCACGGGGCCGCCGGAGTTGCCGTGGCGCACGATGCCGCGGAAGCTCGTGACGCGGCGCTGGTGCGATCCCAGGCCGTAGATGTCATCACCGCGCACGGTGCGCTCGTCGGAGAAGCGCGCAGGCGTGGCCACGAAGCCGCGGTTCTCCGGGTAGCCGAGCACCGCGGCGGCCGCACCCTGGTCGACCTTGGCGATCGGGCGCAGTGGTGTGAGGTCCAGACCGCCGACGCGCAGCACGGCGATGTCGTTGACCTCGTCGAAGCTCACGACATCTGCATCGATGAGCTCGCCACGCCCCGCGACCTGGACCGCGGTGTCGCGCTGCCCCGCGACGACGTGGGCGTTGGTGATCACGTACCCCGTGGCCCCGACCCAGCCAGTGCCCGTGATCCGGTAGCCACAGGCGGTCCCCACGACCCGCACGACCGAACGGCTTGCGTTGCGCACCTCGGGGTCACGCGGCAATGCCGCGTCGGGCGCGGCAGCCACGATCTTGCCGCCGTCGAACGTCGGGAACGGGTCATAGGACGCGATCACGCCCAGCAGCGGTCCGGCATCGGGCAGCACCCCGTTGAGTTCGGAGACGATCCGGGACGTCACGATCTGTGGTCGCAGCTCACGCAGCTGTGGGATGCCGACCGCGGCGGCCGCGGAGACCCACGCGATCAGGAGCCCCACAGCTCCCAGCAGGATGGCGCCCATGACGTGGTCCGCGATCGTCATCTCGGCGACGCGGTCGCGCACCTGCCCGCGCAGGGATGCCCCGAGGTCCTGCATCGCCATCGCCCCGATGAGCGTGATCAGCAGGCCGACCCCGAGCCCGATGATCGGCGCCCAGTTCGCGGCGCCCGCAGCGCCGGCCTCCCCGCCGCTGCGGTCCAGCAGCGCGTGGGTCACGCGGGTCCCGACGAGGGCACCCAGCGCGAGCCCCCCGATCGACGCCGCGCCGACGATGAACCCCTGCGCATAGCCGAGCGCGGCCAGGGCCAGTGTGATCGAGATGATGAGCAGGTCGAGCGTGTTCACGGGTGAGGGGTACGTACCACTCCGGGTCCACGATCGAAACGGAGCGGAACGAGACGACGGGCACCCGAAGGTGCCCGCCGCGTCGTGCCGAGTGTGGTGCGGTCGCGAATCAGACGCGATCGCGATCCAGGTCGTTGTCGCGGGACTTGCTCGCGATGAAGGCACCGATGCCGAGGATGCCGATGGCCAGGTGCAGCACGTGGTCCGCCGGGTTGATGTTGACGAACAGGTCGAACGGATCGAATCCGTCGCCGGCCGTCAGGCCCCAGATGCCGAGTGCGGTGTACACGACGCCGAGCACGATCGCGTACGTGCGGGCCTGCGAGAGGACCTTGAAGCCCACGATCAGGCCGAGCACGCCGGTGGCGAGGTGCACGAGGTTGTGCGTCAGGTTGACGTCGAAGCCCAGCAGCGATTCAACGGAATCCTGCTCGGCGTTGACGAGGAGACCGAGGATGCCGACGAGCGTCAGCACGATGCCGAAGATCCGGGCGTACGTCACTGCCGGACTGTTGCCGACGGTCCTGGTCCTGTTGATGGTGTCCATGTCCATGAGCTCCTTGAGAGATGAGGGTGGCGCCGAACGCGCGCACCAATGAGCGGTACGGAGTCCGGCGAGGAGTGGATGCGCGATCGGGGCCGGAATAGTCCTCGACGAGGAGGCACCTCTACGGATTGCGACAGGAAAGTGCGCGAATCGTGCGTCGGAAACGACGAAGGCCCGATCATGTCGATCGGGCCTTCGTGAGTAGCGGGGGCAGGATTTGAACCTGCGACCTTCGGGTTATGAGCCTCACACCCGCTATCCGAACCTGTCCGAGCAAGTCCCATCGTAGCGGGGATCTCGGGGTGCACGATCCGATTGCGACCGGCTCGATCCGGTGGATTCCGGGTCGCTTGGTTACAGGTTGGCTACAGGTCGGGACGCGACGCCCTCGGTGCTCACACTGGAACGGAGGCGTCCGGTTCAAGGACGACGTGCAGCCGCTTGAATCCTCCGCGAACATACTCAACCGCCGCGTCGCCTTCGAGCGTGACGGGGGAGTTGATCGGATCGTCGTAGTGGACGGTGACGGTGAGGTCGGGATGGTCCGCTTCCCACCCGCCGTAGAACTCAACGGCGATGATCTTGTTGACCTGTGGATCGAGACCAGCGAGCACGTACAGTGGGTCATTGGTCGCCCCCATGCCGTCATCGCCCTGGGCGCTCCCCTTGTACTTCCCGTATTGCGTCTTCGCTTGCATCGTCG
>JAOPYU010000137.1 GCA_025964455.1 Thermoleophilia bacterium
GTCCTCGAGGTTGCCGAGCCCGACGTACGGTGCCTGGATGGAGTTGCGGAACGGGGACTGGCGACCGGTGTAGGCGTTGTGCGCCCACGCGTCGATCGGCGAGTTGAGCTGCTGCAGCACCGGCAGCGCCTTCTCGGCGAACACGACCGGGGTGAGCGACGGTGACATCGGGGCGGTCGGGCCGACGCCGACGAGCAGCGACGGATCCACGGCCTTCACGCGGCGGGCAGCGGCGTCGTACATGCGGGCATAGCGCGCGGGGCCGACGAGCTTGCCCTCGATCATGCGCGGCTGGAAGAAGCTGCCGTTCGGCTCGTTCCAGATCGTCCACTGCCCGACACGGGCCTGGCCATGGCGACCGTCGTAGCGGGTGGCGGCGGCCTGGACGAAGTTGGCGTAGCCGGCGACGAAGCCGTTGAAGTCGGCATCGGCGGTGCCGGTGAAATTCTCGGGGCCGTTGAACTTCCACTTCGGCACGCCGTACACGGAGAACAGCACCTGCATGCCGCGCGCCTCGGCGCCACGGGCGACGGCGTCCGGCACGGCCCAGTCGTAGCACGAGTGGGCGGGGTTGGTGCCGCCGGTGCCCGGATCGCAGCGTGCGACCTGGTCGTAGCGAAGGAGGATGCGGACGACCTTGGCACCGACCGAGCGCTGGGTGTCGAGGATGAGCTCGCGGCGTGCGGGATCGTGGATCCCGCCGTTCTGCTCGATGCCGATGACCACGCCGGGAGCGGCGGAGGCGCTCGTCGCGCCGGCCATGAGCACGAGCACGGCGACTACCACTCCGAGCAGGAAGGTGATGAGCGGGGATGAGGAGCGCTGGAGCTGCACGGTGTTCCGTCCGACGTGTGGCGCGCGTGGAGTCGCGCATCCGACACCTCCAAGGTGCGGCTGGATCGCGTTCTTGTAAAGGGCTTGACGTGATTTCTCGTTTTGCAGATATGCCAATGATCTCTATTTCTGATTGGCCTGCTCCGGGTACGGACCGCAGGTGACCGCCACCGACGCCCCAGCGCCCGCCGACGACGCTCCTGCCTACACGTGGTGGCGCCTCCCCGGGGCTGCAGCCGGGCCGCTGCTGGCGTTCCTCGCATTCGGGGCCTTCGCGGGCTGCTGGTCGGCGCTGCTCCCGCAGCTGCGCGTGGATTCGCACGCCAGCGAGGGGCAGCTCGGACTCGCCATGCTCGCCTCGGCCGGCGGGGCCTTCCCCGCCGTCCTCATATCGGGTTGGCTGCTCGACCGCTTCGGCGGGCGGATCGTGGGGATCGCGCTCGTCGGGCTCGCCTGCGCGGCCTACGGCACGTCCTTGGCCAACACACCGCTGCAGCTGGTGCTCACGCTCGTGTTCGTGGGCTTCGCGGCCGGTGCCACGGACATCTCGATGAATGCCGCCGTAGCGCACGTCGAGGCGACGAGTCGCCCGCTCATGAACTTCGCCCACGCGCTGTTCTCGATCGGTGCGGCGATCGGCGGCGCCGCCACCGGCCTGCTGCGCGAGGCGTCGTGGAGCGCGTCGCAGGTGAGCGGTTCGCTCGGGGTCCTGGTCGTGCTCGTCGCGATCGGCAACGCGTCGAGCGCTGCCGTCAAGCCGAGCGACCAGGCAGCCAAGGACGGCGACTCCAGCCCGATCTTCACCAACGTGTTCCTGCTCGCGATCGGCATGCTCGTGTTCCTGAGCTTCATCGTGGAGGCGACCGCATTCGCCTGGACCGCGATCCACGTGGAGGACACGTTCGACGCATCGGCGCGGGTCGGTGGCTTCGCGGTGGCCGCGTACTTCTCCGGCTCGGTGGTGGGCCGGCTCGTGGCGCACGTGCGCGGCAACTCGACCGCACCGCGGCGGCTCATCTTCGCGAGCGGCCTGCTCATCGCCGTCGCCGGCGCGGCGATCGCGGCGTCGCCGACGGTCGGCCCCGTGATCATCGCGTTCCTGTTCCTGGGCCTGGGCACGGCGGCAGTCGCGCCGACGCTCTACAGCGTCGCGGGCGCATCCGAGCCGATGCGACGCGGGGCGGCGATCGCGACGGTTGCGCTCATCGGCTTCCTCGGCAACGTCTCGGGAGCGGCGCTCGCGGGCTTCGTCGCCGAGCAGGCGAGCCTGCGGTGGAGCTTCGCCGTGGTCGCCGGCGCGGGCGTGGCCCTCGCCATCGGCACGATCCTCGTGCTGCACGGTCGCGCCGCGACCGAGCCGGTGCCGCCCGACGAGCACGTCGGCCAGGTGCCGGACAGCCTCGGCGGGCTCGTCGACTGACCCCCCCCCGGTTGCGGGCAGTTCTCGCGAAAGGGGCCGGGGCGCGGCCGCAGCGCGCCACCGGACGGCCCCTACGCGCTCGCCCATGCACGCGACCGGCTGGCTCCCCGACCCGACAGCCGGGCACGGCGACGACCCCTGGACCGGGGATGCGCCAGGGACCGGGGACGAAGCACCATGGCCGATGTGATCGGACGAGCGACCACGAGCGACGGCGCGTTGACACGCGTCGCCACGCCGCCACCACCGGCCGCGGAAGCTGCGGATCGCTCGACTGCGAGCTCGGCGCCGCCCGCCGAGCGCGGGTCGCTGCTGCCGAGCCTGCTGGTCGCCGGCGCGGGGG
>JAOPYU010000143.1 GCA_025964455.1 Thermoleophilia bacterium
GAACACGGTGACCTGACCCTCGAAGCGATAGATCGAGCCGTGCACGACGGGGATCCCGAGCTGGACCGCGACGTCGTTGACGAGGTAGCGGGTCGGGAGGTTGTCGGTCCCGTCGATGATCACGTCCCAGCCGCGACCGAGCAGGTCGAATGCGTTGCCGGCGTCGAGGCGCGTCTGCAGCTGCTCGACCTCGACGTCCGGGTTGATCGCGCGCAGTGCGTGCGCGGCGGATTCGACCTTCGCCATGCCGAGGCGGTCCTCGGTGTGCAGCAGCTGGCGCTGGAGGTTGGAACGTTCGACGACGTCGTCGTCGATGAGGCCGATCGTGCCGACCCCGGCGGCGGCGAGGTACAGGGCTGCGGGCGAGCCGAGGCCGCCAGCGCCGAGCAGCAGCATGCGCGCGCCGAGCAGTCGCTGCTGGCCGGCGAGGCCGACCTCCGGGATCGCGACGTGGCGCGAGTAGCGCTCGACCTGCTCCTGCGAGAGCCCGCCCCCGCGCACGACGGGACGCCCCTCGGCGACCCAGCCGCGGATGCCGCCCGCGACGTTCACGACATCGGTGTAGCCGAGCTCGTGCAGCACGTCGGCCGCGCGGCGGGAGCGACCACCCGAGGCGCAGCTGATGGTGAGCGGTGTGTCGCGGTCGGGCCAGCGTTCGAGCACCTGCTCGATCGCGCCCGCCAGCGGCAGGTGGACGGTATCGGCGATGTGCTCGCTCGCCCACTCGTCCGGCTCGCGCACGTCCACCCATGTCGCGCCGGCGCTTCGCCGGGCGATCGCCTGCTCGAAATCAACGTCGATCGGTTCGTTCATGCCTGCATGATGCCACGGATCGTTGCGCTCGCAACGATCCGGCATGCCGAACATCACGAGCCGTGCTGGCCACCCCGACGCGACGAGCGCGATTCCGCGATGCGACGCGCCTCGTCGTAGAGCTCGTGGACGCGCTCCCAGACGATGTCGCGGACCTCGTCGACGTGCTCGGGGGTCAGCTCCAGGTGGCTGAAGTCGAGCGGCGCACCGAAGACGGTCACGGCTCGGGGACGACGCCACCGGGGCCGTCCGTAGACCTCGCGCCGTTTCACGCCCCACGTCGCCGCCGGCACGACGGGAACCCCCGTCTCGAGGGCGAGGC
Source organism: Thermoleophilia bacterium (assembly GCA_025964455.1). Next base: position 1,136 of record JAOPYU010000143.1, read on the forward strand.
GGGCAGCGCCGCGCTTCGCAGGGCCGAGCTCCGCGGATTGGCGGTACCGGGTTCCCTCGGGGTAGACGACGACAGGCCAGCCGTCGCGCAGCAGGCGCCGCGCGAGCTCCATGGCGAACACGTCGCCGCGACCGCGGTTCACCGGGAACCCGCCACCGCCCTTCATGAAGTGCGACACGACCGGATAGCGGAACATCGTCGACTTGGCCATGAACCGGAGGTTGCGTCGCTGCGGGGCGGCCTGCAGGAAGGGGTCGGCGTACGAGGAGTGGTTGGGCACCATCAGGTACGCGCCCGTCTCCGGCAGGTGCTCCACGCCGTGCGCCTCGGCTCGGAACACGTGGTTCCAGTACCACAGGGTGAGCAGGCGGATGACGCGCTCGAGCAGGCCGATCTTCATCGTCAGCCACGGCTCGTAGTCGGCGTCCTCGTACGTGCGCGGCTCGGAGTGGGGGGTCGTGCTCATGGCGCGGAAGCATCGCATACGCGCGAGAAGAACTGAGGGCGGCCCGCTGGGTGCGGTGCCGCCCTCGTGATTCACGCAGTGTCCCGGACCTGGTGTGGGTGCCGGCGCACAGGGATATGGGTGCGCGGCGTGGGAGGTGGAGCCCGCGTCGCACGCTCTATGGGGAGGGGGGAGGGAGCGTGCGGCGGTATGTGGGACGGATCGGGCTCCGGGGGGAGGGTCGATCCGGGATGGAGCTGCGTGTCAGCCGGTCTGGCAGGTCGCGGCACCCGAGGGTCTCGCGTGGCCCGCCTGAGGCCTTCCGGTGGAATATTTACAGATAGAGCACGGTTTGTGCAAGATCTTTTCCGGAAGTTGGCCGCTTCTGCCGATCAGAGTCGACGAACAACGCGGTATCGCTTGCCGGCGATCCATGTCCAGCGGGCGGCGGTCGTGTGTCGCACGGGGCCGAGCGCATCGAGGCGATCGGTGTGGAGCGCGACCTGGTACGGGGTGATCAACATGGTGCAACTCCTTCCTTGGTTGGTTGCTTTATTTGGCGTGAGAGAACCTTACCTGAAATATCTTCGGCTTTCAAGGCTGATCGCCGTAAAATATCGACCGATTGGCGGAATGCGGCCAGTGACCTGCACGCGGCGATGGGCTCGAGCGTGCGCGATCGCCGACCTGCGTCACGCCAATTGGCGTTGGCAGGCAGGTGCGGGGCCCCTCGGGCACCCGACGACGCCCCGGAGGGAGCGGCCGCACACGGCCACGCGACCGGGCGGGGCGCCCATCGAATTCCGGAGCGTGCTTCACGCACGTGGGCGCCGGTAGACTTGCTCCGCACCGATGACGAACCGCGCGAGCGGTGCCGGCGACCACGGACGCCACGTCGAGTACATGCCACGGAGGGCAGTTTTCCCATGATCGTCGCCGCATCCACCACCTCGCCGGCCAGCCCCGCGACTGCGACCACGACCCCGACCACGCCGGCTCCTGTCGCCCCGACGAGCGTGTCGCCGAGCGCCGCGCCGAATGCAGCGACGCGGCCGCTCCAGCCATCACGGGGCGCCGCGGCGAGCCAGGCTGGCGACGGCGCCAAGGGGCTGGTGATCCCTGACTGGGTCAAGGACGCGGTCTTCTACCAGGTGTTCCCCGAGCGCTTCGCCAACGGTGACATGGGCAACGACCCGCGCGGCACCGATCCGTGGGGCACGGCGCCCAAGAACGAGGGCATGATGGGCGGCGACCTGCAGGGCGTGTCCCAGCGGATGGGCTACCTCACGCAGCTGGGCGTCAACGCGCTGTACTTCAACCCGATCTTCGAGGCGCCCTCCAACCACAAGTACAACACGGCCGACTACGACCACGTGGATGCGGACTTCGGCGGTGACGCAGCCTTCAAGGAGGTCGTCGACGTCGCGCACCGCAACGGCGTGAAGGTCATGCTGGACGGCGTGTTCAACCACGTGTCGCACCAGCACAAGTGGTTCAAGGACGTGCGTGAGAAGGGGCCGAAGAGCGAGTACTTCGACCGCTTCACCGTGAAGAACTGGCCGATCAAGTACAACCGTGACAAGGACGGCGTGCTGCGCTCGGACGATTACCTGTCCTGGTGGAACTACGCGACCATCCCGCAGCTCAAGACCGACAACCCGAAGGTCCGCGACTACTTCCTGACCGGCAAGGACTCCGTCGTCAAGAAGTGGATCCGCGACGGCAAGATCGACGGCTGGCGCATGGACGTGGCCGACGACCCCAACTTCTCCTCCGACTACTGGCGCACGGCGCGCAAGGAGATCAAGTCGGCGAACCCCGATGCCTACATGGTGGCGGAGAACTGGAAGGACGCCGGCAGCATGCTGCAGGGCGACCAGTTCGACGGGGCGATGAATTACCAGTACTTCACCTTCCCCAGCGTCGACTTCTTCGCCAAGAAGACCGGCAGCGTCGACGACTTCGTCAAGCGGATCTCCAACAACTACTCCCGCGAGGCTCGTCACGGCGCCTTCAACATCCTCGACTCGCACGACACGCCGCGCTTCATCACGCAGGCGGGCGGCGACTGGTACCGGCAGCGACCGGCGGCGATCTTCCAGATGACCTACATCGGTGCGCCGGTCATCTACTACGGGGACGAGCTCGGCATGGAAGGCGCCGGCGACCCGGATTCGCGGCGCTCGATGGAGTGGGAGCTCGCCCCCGGCAACAAGACCAAGGACGGCACGCCGGTACACGGCGACGCGCGACCCGTGGTGCAGGCGCAGAACGGTGTCGAGGTGAACCGCAAGGCGCGCGCCGAGCAGCTGTTCGGGCTGTACCAGAAGCTGATCGCGACGCGGAAGGCCGAGCCTGCGCTGCGACGCGGCGACTTCACCGTGCTGGCGACGCACAACGACGACTCGACGCTCGCCTACCGACGTCACGTCGAGGGCACGGCGCGTGACGCGATCGTGGCGATCAACAACAACGTCGTGAGCAAGGACATCCGCGTACCGCTGGCCGGCGTCGCCGATGACGGGACGCAGTTCACCGACGCACTGAGCGGCAAGGCGTTCCGCGTCGTCAATGGCGAGATCGTGGTCCCTGCCGTGGACGGCAACTTCGGCGCCGTGCTCCTGCGCGACGCCTGATGACCCGCGGCGAAGGAACCGAGGTCGCCCCCTCACCGCTCGCGACGAGCTCCCCGCTCGTGCACGGGCGCGCGGCTCGTGCCGCTGCGGAGGCGGCGGCTGGCGGGAGTGCTGCGGGTGCTGCGACGGTGCCGCCGGGGCACCGGAGGGCCGGCGTGCTGCTGCACGTGACGAGCGTACCGGGGCCGGACGGCATCGGCGACCTGGGTGCACCGGCGAGGTCGTTCGTGTCGTGGCTCGAGCGGGCGGGCCAGCGGGTCTGGCAGACGCTGCCGCTGCATCCGCCCGCGAGCTCGGCGATGGATCCCTACGACGCGGGCAGCGCATTTGCCGGCAATCCGCTGCTGGTGAGCCTGGACGACCTCGCGACCGACGGGCTGCTCCCTGACACGCTCGAGGCGATGCGCAGTTCGGTGGGCGCTGCCGCAGGGGCTGCGTCGGAGGATCCGTTGGCGCGTGTGGCGCGGTGGAAGCTGCCCCTGGTCCGCCAGGCCGCTCGTCAGCTGCTGTCACTGCCGGGGGACCACGCGCTCATGCGCGAGTACCTGGCGTTCTGCGAGCGCGAGGCATGGTGGCTCGCCGACCACGTGGCCTTCACCGCGATGTGCGAGCAGTACCCGGGCGTGCCGCGACAGGAGTGGCCGGTCGAGGAGCGCGTGCGGCGCCTCGGTGCGCACCGGGCGCGATCGCTGGACATCGGTGCGACGCACCAGCACCCCGAGGCCGCGGTGCAGTTCATGTTCGATCGCCAGCTGCAGGCGCTGCATGCGCACGCGGCCCGTCACGACGTGTGGCTCATGACGGACGCCCCGATCTACCCGGCGGACGACAGCGCGGACGTGTGGGCGCACTCGGAGCTGTTCATCCTCGACGGCGAGCACCGGGCGAGCGTGCGCACGGGCACCCCGCCCGACGCCCGGCGCCCGGCAGGCGAGATCTGGACGATGCCCGCCTACGACTGGGCGGCCAACGCGGCATCGGGATATGACTGGTGGCTGCGGCGACTGCGCCACGAGCTGCGCAGCGCGGACGTCGTGCGGATCGACCAGTTCCGCACGTTCGCCGACTGGTGGAGCGTGCCACCGCGTGCGGCCTTCGCCGAGCAGGGCCGCTGGGAACCGGGACCGGGCGTGCCGTTCGTCGATGCGATGCGCGCGGCGATCGGCGATCGGATCGTCGTGGTCGACGACCGCGGTCCGTCCACGCCGGCGCTGCAGGGACTGCTGTCGGCGAGCGACCTGCCGCGCTCACGGGTGCTGCTCGATGGGCTCGACGAAGGCGGGGCGAGCGACCAGCTGCCGACGTCGTGGTCGGGCACCGAGGTCGCGTACACGAGCACAGCCACGACTGACACGGTTCGCGGCTGGGCTGACGCGGCCGCCCGGGCTGCGGCGCAGGACGAGGACGGCAGGCTCGCGTTCGCACTTCGCTTCACGGGCGCATCCGAGCCCGCGGAGCTGCCGCGCGCCGCGATCGAGACGGTCCTTCGCTCGAGCGCGCGCCTGGCGATCATCCCCATGCAGGACTGGCTCGGCCTGGGCAGCGACGCTCGCATGCACGCCCCTGGTTCGGGGCGGCCGAGCTGGCGCTGGGTGGCGCCGGCCGGCGCATTCACGGAATCACTCGCGGCCGAGCTCGCGGCGACGAGCACGCGTGTCGCGCGCCACGGGGGTGGCTGACATCGAGACGTTCGCCGACATCGCGCCCTGGGTGGCGATCGCCGCCGCCGTGGTCGCCTGCGCGGTCGTGGGGTGGCTCGCGCACGGGGCGTGGGCCGCGTGGAAGCGCGTGGAGCTGACATCGAGCGTGGCGAACGACCTGCTCGCGACGCACGGCGAGCGACTGGACGCGTCCGCGGCGCGCGCGAGCGAGCAGGTCGGCGTGCTCGCCGACGGCGGCGAGGTGCTTGCCGAGGAGCTCGCCGAGCTGCGGCGCGACGTGGGACACCTGCGCTGGATGCTGCGCCAGATCCCCGAGACCCGCGAACGGCTGCAGCGACACCTGATCGACCTGGTGCTGCCGACGCGGGACCGCAAGGCGCGCGACGATGGCTGAGACCGAGCGGCAGCAGGTGCGGGTCGCCGCGGTGGACATGGGCTCCAACACCACGCGGTGCATCGTCGCCGACGTCACGCGTGGGGCCGATGGCGGCCTGACTCACCGGGCGCTCGCCACACGCTCGACGATCACGCGGCTCGCCGAGGGCGTGGATGCACGAGGGATCCTGCTGCCGCTGCCGATCACGCGTGTTCGCAACGCGCTCATCGAGTACCGAGCGCTCGCTCGCGAGCTCGGGGCGGTGTTCGTGCTGGCGACGGCGACGAGCGCGGTGCGCGATGCCGACAACGGCGAGGCGTTCCTGGGCGAGGTCGAGCACGGCTTCGGATTCCGCGCGACGCTGCTCACGGGCAGCGAGGAAGCCGAAGCGACGTGGGCAGGTGTCACGAGTGATGCGTCGCTGGCGGCGCGGGCGCGCGAGGGCCGCGGCATGCTCGTGGACATCGGTGGCGGCAGCACGGAGGTGCTCCTCTCCGAGGGGGGCACGGTGGTCGACCGACACTCGTTCCAGCTCGGGAGCGTGCGTCTCACCGAGCGGTTCCTCGGCACGGCCGAGCACCAGGGCCCCATCGATGTTGCCGCGATGACCGCCGCGCGGGCGCAGGTCCGCGCCGAGCTGGCGGCGCGATTCCCCGAGCCCGCCACCGTCGACCTGCCGCTGGCCGTGGCAGGCACGGCGACGACGGTGAGCGCGATCCTGCTCGACCGACCGACCTACGAGTCGGAGCTCGTGCACGGATTCCGGTTCACCGCCACGCAGCTCGATGAGGTCGTGGGGCGATTGGCAGCGCTCGACCTGGATGTCCGGCGCGAGGTGAACGGCCTCGAGCCGCAGCGCGCCGCAGTGATCGTCGGGGGCCTGCTCGTGCTGCAGGAAGTGCTCACGCACTTCGGGCTGGAGTCGATCGAGACCTCCGAGCGCGACATCCTCGACGGGATCGCGCTCATGGCCGGGCGCATCGCGCTCGACGAGGGCATCACGGAGCTCCCCGAGCCGTTCGGCCGCACCGTCTGCTGAGCGAGCGTCGGCGGGTGCTCACCATTTGTTGTGCCTGGCGACAGAAATCGCGCGCGCGGCGGTGATTCGTCGTGAGGTGCTCGCGATTTCGTGCGCCGGCGCCAAGCATCGTGCGCGCGGCACGGGGCGATGGGACGGGTGTGGGTGCGCGGGGCGGGACGGTGATCCGGGACGTGCACATTGGGGGTTGCGCGATCCGGGGAGGCGTGGTTCTCTAGGGGTGTGGCACCGGAGACGGTGTCACGGGACACACAACGGGGACGATCCATCTGGCGAGGACGACTTCCGGTGTCCAATTCGGGTTTCGCGGTTCGGCGACTGCGCTTCCCGTTATGCAACACCCTTCCAAAGCAACTCGTCCAGGGGTCCGATCGGCGTCGGACCCCTGGACATCTTCCGGGGCCGGTTCGCACATGCGAACCGGCCCCGGTCTTCTTCTTCACGACTGGTGTCGGGCGACCGCTAGAACAGGCCGGCCGCGCCCTGGGGAGCATCGCTGGGGCTGGACCCCGGCTCGGTGAGCGAGTCGAAGCCGCGGGCAGCGCCCGCTGCGGCCTCGTCACCGAGCAGGCGATCGAGCGATTCGCGCGAGCGGCGTTCCTTCTCCGTCTCGCCGAGGCGCGACGAGAAGAAGTCGGCGGCGGCGAGCGCCTTGGCCTC
>JAOPYU010000192.1 GCA_025964455.1 Thermoleophilia bacterium
ACTCGCACGGCTGGAACTCACCGCCACGACTACTCCGACGGAAGGCGCAGTCGAGACGCAGCGGTCTCGCATGGACGCTGTCGTCGCGGCCGCATCGGTATCGCCTGCGCGAGCTGCGCAACGGCGCCGCCGCTGGATACCTGCGAGCGGGGTCGCGATCGCCGCCGTCGCGATCACCGCCCTGATCGCGCCCGCGCTCCTCCCGACGGGCTCCCCCCGAGCGGATGATGGCGGTGGGAAGTCGCGACCGAGCCTGCGACTGATCACGGGGGCCGGCGCGTTCGCTGGTATCGACCTCGAGACGGCATCAGCGGCCGACGTGTTGGAAGCAGCGAGTGACAGTGCGGCGAAGGGCACGCCCGCCATTGGCGAGACCGATTGGACCTACACCCGTACCACGAGCGGCACCGAGGACCACCGCCAGGTCCAGGAGAAGTGGACCTCGATCATGGGCGAGTCGTTCGCCCTCATCGAAGTCACCGGCGCACGGGGCACGATGGGCTGGATCCACTACGAGGACATGCGCCGCGAGACGCTCGGCGACGTGCAGTGGGTCGACAGCCAGGGCGGGCCCGGACCGCGGCGCGCGAACTGGTACACCGACGCGGGCGACGGCGCCACCAACGTCAAGACGATGGTCGACCTCAACGAAGGGTTGTGGAAGGCGACGGACCCGAAGGCCGTAGGCGCCGCGATCGATGCCGCGCTCGATGCGTCCGACTACACCTATCGAGGCGGCGCTGCCTGTGACAAGCACAGCTGCTGGAGCCTCGGGCCGATGGTGGGAGGTACCAACCGCTTCACCGAGGCGCAGTCACGCGAGGCCGTCGAGCTGGGCCTGCTCGTGCAGTCGATCGCCACCTACGTCTACCGCGATGAGACGACCCGCGCCATCTACCGATATCTGGCGGACACGCCCGGCGTGCAGGTACGGCCGCGCGCCGGGGGCAGCAGCGACGTCGAGCTGCGGCTGCCGCTGCCTGGTCCAGGCGGGCGCACGTATGTGGCGGCCGTGCTCGACGGTGACACGGGTCGCATCGTCAGCTGGGGATCAGGCAACGCCTTCATCGCACAGTGGGAGGCGATCGGCGTGGCGACGGGGCCCGTCGTCGGTGGCGAACTGTGCGCCAGGCAGCCCACGGCGTGCGGCGAGCTGCGCGACCTCGCGCGCCGCCTCGAGGAGGACCCCAAGGCGAGATTCGAGGGCGTGGTCGACTGGATGCAGATCGATCAGTTCTGTGACGGCATGATCGATCGCGCCGGCAAGCCCATCCGCGACGCGCTCCCACCACCCACCGCACGCAAGGACGCGAAGGCGATCGCCGAGGCGCAGGCGTGTCGCAAGCGGGAGGCCGCGGCCGCCCAGGCCGACTGACCGCAGGCGGCCAGACCCGCCGGATGCCCCGCGCTGGGGCGGCGCGTCGACGCGACGACACGGTGATGGCAGCTCCCGCCCCCCGCAACCACTACGACGTCCTCGGCATTGCCCGGGACGCCGACGCAGCGCAGGTTCGCACCGCGTGGAAGCTGCACGTGCAGGCGTGGCACCCGGATCGCTTCACCGGCGCGATGCGCGACGAGGCCGAGGGTCAGGCCAAGTCGATCAACGAGGCGTACACCGTGCTGCGCGACGCCGGACGGCGCGCGGCCTACGACTGCTCGATCGCCGCCGACGAGCGCGCCACGCGCTCCGAGCCTTCCGTGCATCGCTCCTCCAAGATCCGTCCCGCCGCGCCGCGCCAGGCTGCGGCGCCCATCGGCTCGCCCATGCCGCAACCCGAGCCGCGAACGCTCACCGAGCAGGCGAGCGTCGTCGCCGCTGATGCCTGGCTCGCGATTCGCCGCCACCCGCGCATCACGGCAGCGGTGGCCGCCACGTGGTTCGTGCTCGTGGGCGGCAGCGTCATCGCAAGCTTCGTCGCCGGACCGACCCTGCCCGCCGGTGCCACGACTGCCTCGGCCGCGTCAGCTCGTCCGAGCGCCATGTCGCGCATTGAGGACGAGCAGCAGGCGGAGGCGCTCGAGGACATCGCCGCCCGCGCCGAGGCCGAGCACGTCGCAGCCGAACGCGAGCTGCAGGCGCAGCTCGAGGAGCAGGCCCGCATCGATGCCGCCGAAGAAGCAGCCGATGCCCGCGCCGCCCTTGCTGCACAGGCAGCTGCCAAGGTTCCCAAGTCCGCCAAGGGCGCCGCGCCGCCCGCCGGCGGCGGCGGGCGCGTGGTGCGCGTCATGCCACAGCCGCAGTAGGACCTTGCCAACGGCCCCCAACGGTTTGCTACACTACGAATACCGCTGTGAGCGATTCCTTCGGGATTCGCCTACCAAAGTAACGCCATGGGCCGTTAGCTCAGCTGGTAGAGCAGGTGACTCTTAATCACAAGGTCGATGGTTCGACCCCATCACGGCCCACCTTCGGGAAACCCTCGCTTCGGCGGGGGTTTTCTGTCTTCGTAGGCGGTGCGTGTTCCAGCCAAGAGGCGGGGTACATCCCCTTTACGTGCGAGCCGGCGAAGGTGGTCCCCAGTGGAACGTGAACGCGAGCGACCCTCGACGGTGCGACTGATCGCAGCTGTGGCGCTGCTCGCGTGGTCCTGCCTGCAGATCCCGTACCAGCTGCAGGAGCGGGTGTGGGAGGACAGCGGCGCCTACGCTCGAGGCGAGCAGATCGTGGCCATCCTGTTACCCGTGTTGCTGATCATCGGACTGGTGATGCTCGTGCGATGGCTCAGTGAGTGGCGGCAGTACCGGACTGCCCGTGAGGACCGAACCGTGTCGCTGTGAGCAGCACGGTCTCGTAGCGCATGGTGAATTCGCCGCCGGTCGCGTCGATGGCTGCGCCGATCCCGTCGATGAGTTCATCGGACTGCTGGTCGCTGAGCAGGCCGTGGCCACCGAAGGTCGGGACGAGCTCGAGCCACTGTGTGCGCGTGTATGCCTGCTCCCAGGGAAAGCGCCTGACACGTGGCGTGTGGAAGGCGCCGGCGTCGGTGAGGCCGCGGGCCGTCCGGTTGAGGATGCGGGCGTGTGCATCCGTGCCGTACCTGGCGAACGGTGAGGACTGCGCGATGCGTCCGTACACGGCGTTGAACGCCTCGGCCAACCGCTCCGGTGGATGCTGGACATTCCAGAACGCCGCGAACACGCCGCTGGGACGCAGCACGTCCGCGGCTCGAAGCGCCCCCACGGGGGGATCGATCCAGTGCCACGTCGTGGCGGATGTCAGTACGTCGAAAGTGCGGCCTGCTGGGTCCCACTCCTCGAAGCGTGCGACCTCCACGTCCAGACCCTGCTGCCGGGCCACGTCAGCCATGCGCTGGTCAGGGTCGATGCCGAGCACCGTGCAGTCCGCAGCCTGGAACAGCCGCGCGGCGATGCCCGTCCCGCATCCGACATCGAGCACCTCGCGCCCCGTCGCGTCGGCGAGGATCGCCTCCACCATGGGCTCCGGATACGAGGGGCGAAGGCGGTCGTAGCGTTCAGCGTCAGCTCCGAACGATTCGGCCATCGTCCGCGCGTCGTGTGGCTTTCGCTCCTGGCCCCGCATCCCGGCTCCCTCGCACGTCCTGCGGAGCCTAGTCGAACGGGTTGAACTTGCTGGCCGCGCGGTGCAGGGCGGCTCCGGCGCGCGCTCCCACAGCGCCGCCGACGATCGCGCCGGTCACGCCGCCCACCAGCCCGCCGACCGCAGTGCCGACGCCGGGGGCGATGAACGTGCCGATGGTGGCGCCGAGCGCCGCGCCTGCCTTGGCGCCGGCGATGCTGCCCGCCACGCC
>JAOPYU010000226.1 GCA_025964455.1 Thermoleophilia bacterium
ACGGCGGTCGGAACGAGCGTCGTGCCGGACGTGCTTCCATGCCCGGTCGCGCCGGAGGCGTCGCTGCCCCATGCCACGACGGAACCGTCCACCCGCAACGCCGCGCTGGACGCCGCGCCAGCCGCAATGTCCGTGACCGACTGTAGGTATCCGGAGGCCGCGCCTGGATCAGTGGCGCGGATGGCGAGCTGCGAACAGCCCACCGCGTTGCACGTATTGGGTCCGCTTGTCGACTGGTTGCCGAGCTGCCCCGAATCCCCGCGCCCCCACGCCCAGACGGTGCCGTCGGACCGCACCGCCAGAGCAAAGGATGTTCCGGCAGCGATCGACTTGACCGAACCGAGATACGCCGGGGCATTGCTGGTGCGCACCTGCACGGCATACGGGCTGCAGGGTGTGGCTCCGCATGTCGACGGCCCGCTGCTGGAACCGATGCCGAGTTCGCCGTACTGGTTGCCGCCCCAGGACCACACGCTGCCGTCGACCCGAAGTGCGTAACCGGTGGTACACCCTTGCGCCAACGCGATCACGTCCGTGAGCGGCGTTGCCGCCGCTACGAGCACCTGTCCCGGCACTTCGCTCGGGGTGGTGGTGCCATCGCCCTGCTGACCAAGGTCGTTGGCGCCCCAGGTCCAGACAGTGCCGTCGGTGCGCGCCACGGCGGTGGTTCCACAAGCAGCGCTGACATCGGGGACCCCGGCGGCCCCGACCCCTTGGGTCGCGGCTCGTGCCGCCGGGGCTGCGAGCAGTGCCAGCAGCAGGATCGCGAGCGCCGCCACCATCGCGCGTTGGCGCGCGTACGGGGGTATGGGGAACGGAGACGACACCCTTGAGCATCGGCACGCAATCGATCAATGCGAAGACGAATTCAACGGTTTCATCACACTGTCGAGAAAGTGACGTCGTCGGCCCCCGGCACGTGTCGAGATACCAACCATCGCCGCTCAGACGTCGTAGGTGACTCGCTCGACGACCCCACTGCTGCGCAGGTCGAGCACGTGCTCGGCGCCGGCGACGGCGAGCACCGCCGGGTACTCGCGCTGCGCGATGCGCACTGCGGAGCCCCACCAGTTCTGGCCGGGGAACATCTGGCCGGGGACCGGCTCCTTGAACGGGTCGACGGGCATGTCGGTGCGCACGAGCCGTACGCCGTCCGCAGCCTGCATCAGGGCGAGCGCCTCGACGCGACCCGGGTTGCGGTTGAACATGCCCCAGCGGGCCTCGCGCCGTTCGGTACCGAGCATGGTTCGGGCTGCACCGAGCGCGGCGTCGAAGTCAGCGAAGACGGGAGCGTCCACCGGCTTGTCGCGTCGGATCTTGAGCGCGAACTCGAGGCGGTTGCCGTCGTAAGTACCAACTCGGGCGATCACGTCGGGCTCCAGGCCCGGAAGCGTCGGCTGGTTGGGATCCGACACGGGAGCAGGGGCGGCGGCGAGGCGAGCGAGGCGAAGTTCCATGGGCGGATCATCCCCCAGGCAACGACCACGGTGCGTCAGTCAGGCGGGCTTGAGCACGTCGCCGCGGCGGGCGATACGCGGGTCGCGCGGCACGACATCGACCTCACGCCAGTCCACGAACCCGACGTCCGGATCGAAGCGGTACGACCCGACGAGTCGCGCGCCCTCGAATGCCAGGTCGGCGGCCGTCGCATCACCGAAGAACTCCGCGGAGCCGAGCTGTCGTTGCACGTGCAGGTGCGGCGCATCGGACCTGCCGCTGTTGCCCATCCGCCCGAGCACAGTGCCGGCCGCGATCTGCGCGCCGAGCAGCGAGCGGTCCACGCTGCCGCACTGCATGTGGCCGTAGAGCGTGAAGCTGCCGTCCTCGTGCGCGATCGCGACGCGGTTGCCATATGCGTGCTCGTCGGAATGCGGTGGCTCCCCAACGGCGAGGTCGCGGAGGCCGTCCTCTGCAGCGACGACGCGACCCGGCGCCGCCGCGACGATCGGCATGCCCCACCCCACGTAGTCCTCCACCCGCGCGCCCGAGCCCGTGGTGAATCGGCCCTGGCCGTCGATGCCGAGCAGGTCGTAGGCCTTCGCCTGGTTGGGCACGCTCGGCTCGACGTGGTGGTTGTCGAGCGGATCCGCGCCGCTCTCGGTCGCGACGACGCGCCCGGTCACGGGGAGGCGGAAGGCAGGCTGTGACGCGAGCTGCATGCCGTGGCCTCGACCGATCGCCCACGCAGCATCAGGGTGATCGACGGGTGGTGGCCGCAGCTCCCCGCGGCGGTGGCCGCCGGCGGACGCGTCAGGCGATGGTGCCGGGCGGCGCGACGATCGCGTCGATGCGCGCCGAGCCGTAGCACTTGAAGTCGTGCATGGTCATCGCGCCGTCCGGGCTGAGCCGGCTGGCGACGGAGCCATGTTCGGCAGCTTCGAGGCGCACGACCGCGCCAGCGTCGGTGCCAAGTTCCACGTCGTAGCGCGCGGCGACCGGCGCAAGCGCCTGCTGCCCCGTCTCGGTGGTGACCTGCGCCGCGATCTGCGGGTGGAAGTCGCCTACCGGCACCTGCGCGCCCGGGAAGCTCATGCCGCCCTGCGCGAATCCGCCGGTCCACGTCAGGTCGAGGTAGACCCAGTCGTTGAGCTG
>JAOPYU010000258.1 GCA_025964455.1 Thermoleophilia bacterium
CGAGAGCGCGACGTTGCCGAGTGACACCCCGAGGAACGCCTTGGGCCGTTGCTCGAGCCGGAACGTGGCGGTCATCGTCGAGTAGATGACGCTCGTCCACATCCCGAATGCTGCGAGCCAGATGAACTCCTCGCGCTCGCGATCGTTCATGAAGAAGTCGGCGAGGTCGCGCTGGAAGAGGAGCAGCAAGCCGACCCCGACCGCCATTGAGATGAGGGTCAGCGTCAAGGTGGTTCGAACCACACGGACCCCGACCTCGTCCCGCTCATGCGCCGGCGCGTCGTAATAGAACCGCATCATCGCGTTCTGCAGTCCGAGCCGGAAAAACGCTGCCGCGAAGAGGTCGATCATCAGGACCGCTTCGGCCAGGCCGTACGACTTCGGATCGAGATAGCTCGCGAAAATCGGCAGCAGGATGATCGCGATCAGCTTGGATGCGACCGACCCGAGCCCGTAGACGGCCCCGTGTCCGGCCAGCCGGAGGATGCGCCCATACATCAGCGCGTCACCTTCCAGAGGCCGTAGGAGTTGCATGGCACGACGTCGCCCGGCTTGACCGGCGGGAAGGCGGAATCGGTGGCGCGCCGGTCGACGGCGAGCCGCCGGAACCGCTCCGGGTTGCGCATGATCAGGCGCGCGACACCCGCACCGTCGTAGGCCTGGATGTCGGCGAACCTGTCGAGACGCGCCCAGGCGCTCTCCAGCAGCTGCGTCGAGCGATCGTCCTGGTACTCGGCTTCGAGCCAGCGGCCGTCGCCGACGTCGACCAGCAGGTAGTCGACGTCCTCGCCCGCGAGCTCGTCGAGCCGCGCGTCGTCGGTGAGCGAGTCGTCGTGGAAGCGATTGACGCTCGACAGGCGGCGCTTGATGTCCGCCTGGTCGGTGCCGTTCCAGACCTTGTAGTCACCCACCACGTACACGGGGGCCAGTGCCATCGCGCGGAAGCTCGCGGCCGGGTCGCTCAGCACCATGCTGCCTGCGGGCAGCTCGCGCAGCGCCCGCTCGACGGGTCCGCCCAGGCAGTCGAGGTCACCCTGGTGGGTCCGGGCGGTGAACGGGTCGCGACCCAGGAGCGCGCGCCGTGCACTGATGGCCCCGACCGGGAGCGCGAGTGCGACTGACACCACGATCCCGAAGATGATAACCAGGCGCATCGGCGCGACTTGTACGCGCGCCGGAGCACGGGTCGCCGGCCCGGCCCCACCTACGAGCGCCATCTCGTCCGATCTTCGCCCGCGAATCCGACCGACGCCGCGAATCACGAAGATCACGACGAGTGACAGCCACGCGAGGTAGCCGGGCCATTCGGGCGCGAAGCGCGAGTAGCCGATGAACACGCCCGCGGCGGCCGCCACCACGATCGCCGCGCCGCTCCACAGCTGCGTGCGGCGCCGCGACCACCCGCGCGCAGTCACCGCATCGGCAGCGAGCAGGATCCCCGCCGCCAGCACCACGAACAGGAACGAACCGACGACGTGGTTGATCCGCAGGCCGAGCGTCAACGAACCCGTGCCGCGCATGAGCTCGAACAGCGGCGGCACGACGCTCATCGTCATGAGCGCCACGAGCCCGCCACCGAGCATCGGCGCCTGTCGCGATCGCCACTTCCATGCCACCACCGGCACCAGCAGCATCGCGAGCATCCCCGGCATGCCGAGCATCTCGTACAGGTGCCCGCCGCGGATGTGCGTGCGGCCGAGCGTCTCGGCCAGGTGGTAGTCGATCCGCGTCTCGTCCGTCTCGCCGAAGTCGTCGATGCCCGCGAGCAACGGCAGTACGGCTCCGAAGCAGACCACGCACATTGCGGCGATCGCGCCGCCGACGATGAGCACGCGCTTCCCGACGCCGGCGCCGAACGGCCCTGACACGACCCACCACGCCGCGTATCCGAGACCGACGATCGCCACGTACGGGATGTAGTTGGCGTGGTAGATGATCACCGAGGCGATGCACGCGAATGACATCGCCAGGCACGCACGCAGCACGCGCCGGTCGCGCGTCCACATCGCGACGGCGATCGACGCGAACAGCACCGGGAACACGAGCTCGAACGTCACTTGCCCGGGCACGGCGCCGTACAGGATCGCGTCGCCATCGACCTCGCGGCGCGCGTAGAGGACCCGACCGAGCACCCATGCCAGCGCGCCGATCGGCGTTGCCCGGGCGTCGTCGAGCAGCACCCGCGCCAGTCCGCCCGACGCGAGCGCGCCGAGCGCCACTACCAGCACGGGCATGATCTCCCACGCGAGGATCGGATCCAGGTGCGTGATCCACCCCGTCCAGCCCACGAATGCGTGCCACCCCGGGAGCGCGTAGGTGGGGTTCGGCCCGCCGTCCACGAACCGGTTGACGTTGTCGAAGTTGGGGTGGTCGAGCGCCACGAGCTTGCGTGTGACGGCGACGTGGTAGAGCCCGTCGAGGCGGATCGCGCCACGGACGATCCACGCGAACACGACGGCGACCAGCACCGCGAGGCTGGTCCAGCGATCCCATCCACGCGCCACGGGCACGACCTCGTCGCCGCGCGCACGGCGACGTCGCCGCATCACCACGGCACCGGCGAGCAGCCCGAGCGAGACAACCACGTGGAGCGCGACGGGAACCTCGACCGGGCTCTCCGTCAGCAGCTGGACGCCCGTGGCCGCGCACGCGACGAGCGCGCCGAGGACCAGCGCCGCGGGCGCGGCGAGCGTGTCGGGCAGGGCCGCGCGCAGGCGCAGCAGCGACACGAGCGAGCCGCCGGGGACGCCGAGCAATGCGATGGCGGTCGCGAGGAGGGCGACCTGCTGGAGGATGAGGACGATCATGACGTCGTCGCGTCCTCGCTCAGTGGCGGGCGAGCCGCCGCGCGAACACCCACTTCAGCTCGCGGCCGCGCTCGGTGATGATCCGCAGCTTCACGAGGTTGATGAGGCGGTGGCCGAAGTTGGTGGTCTCGAACCGCAGGCGCGTGAGCGGTGGCACCGGACGCGGCGTCATGCCACCGTCCTCGTAGCCGTGCAGCGCGAGCTCGTCGCCGGCGGCCGCGAGGAACACGCGCTGGTCGCCGGGGGTCATCTTGGTGTGCCACTTGCCGACGGCGGTCTGGTTGATGCCGCCCCACAGGTTGGAGAACCACTTCGCCTGGTCGGCCTGCAGCTTGCTCATGTCCGTCTTCTCGACGTGGAGCATGTCCTCGTCGTACTCGATGTCGAGGAACTCGCTCACGCGGCGAACCTCGACCTCGGGTCGTGAGACGAGGTCCTCGTAGCGAACGCACAGCATCGTGTCGGGGCGTTCGGCCCGCGCTGCGGCACCCGTGCGAACGCAGTGCGCCCAGCGCTTGCCGGTCGTCCACGAGTTGTTGCCACCGAAGGGCAGCCCCATGATCGACAGCGCCACGTCGCGACCGTCGCGGACGAGCTCCACGAACCTGGCACCCGGGAACACACGCTCGAGCAACGGGATGTGGTCGATGTGCGGCGGGGTCTTGTCCGCCCACCAGTCCTTGCCCTCGCGGCGCATGTAGGCGAGGAACGGCTGCTCGACCGCCCAGCGGAACGCCTCGTCGTGGGACATCCCGACGGGCGGCAGCGGGGCGTCCCCCTCGAGGCCCCACAGCTTCACGCGCGGGTGGGCCCAGACGCGACGGGTCAGCTCGACCGCCTGGTCGTGGTCATCGAGGCCGCCCTTGTACAGCGCACCCTGGAAGTCCGTGATGAACATGGTCTCGGGCGGGATCGCCGGACCGGCCCGATCCAGGATCAGGCGGAGCATCGTGGTGCCGGAGCGGTCACTGCCGACGATGAAGAACGGTGGTCGCGACGCGCTCATGCGTGGGTCGCGACGACCTCGTCACGGGGCTCGCTGGGCACGTCCGAGACGAGCTTGATGTCGTCGCCCGTGACCGCGAACACGAGCGATCCACCCGTCGAGATCTTGAACTGCCAGTCGGGCTCCACGTTGCCCCAGATGCGGCGCACCGCGAGGCGCAGCATGACGCCGTGCGAGACGGCGGCGACGCTCTGGCCGGGGTTGCGCTCGTGGATCTCCTTGAGCGCCCGCACGACGCGGTCACCCGCAGCGATGAGCGACTCGCCGCCGGGGCAGGCCGCGGCGTCGGGATCGTTGCAGTACTTGTCCCAGGCGACGGGGTCCACGTCGCGGGACTCGCCGGAGGTGAGTCCTTCCCAGCGGCCGTAGTCGACGTTCACCAGGTTGTCGAGGCCGATGACCTCGTGCAGGCCGGAGGCAGCTGCGATCGCGGTGCCGACCTCGAAGGCGCGCGTCAGCGGGCTCGCGTAGACGGCGGCGAGGTTCGCATCCTTGAGCATGTGCCCGGCTGCGATCGCCTCGCGGCGGCCCGTGTCGTTGAGCGGCACGTCGCGGCGGCCGCGGAAGCGCACGTCGACATTGAGGATCGTCTGGCCGTGGCGGACCAGGTGGACGATGGTGGTCGTCTCGTCGGTGGGCGTCATGCGCCGTCCTTCCTGAGAAGCGAATCGGGAGGTGCGCGAGGGGGAGTTCGCGGCACGCGAAGAATGGTACAGGTTCGGCCCAGCGCGGGTCGCGGTGCCGGGGGCGTTAGGCCCGGGGGAGCCGGGCCCGGTAGGCATCCGCGGCCTCGCCGGCGCTCACGCCAGCACCGCCCGTGGCGGCGACGTGGCGCAGCACGTTGCGGTAGGTGCGCGTCCAGCCCTCGTCCCCGGCGCAGCAGAGACGATCGTTGTGGACGAGCAGGCTCGCCGCGCCGCCGACCGCACGGATCGTGTCGACGGCCTCGAGGATCCGGCGTCGTCGCTCGTCGCGGCCCGGCACGTCGAGGTAGCGCTCGTCGAAGGACGCATCCATCACCGCCAGCGGGATGATCACCAGGTCGAGCGGGGCGCCGGCGGCGTGGTCCCAGGCCCGGAAGGGGTGGGCGGTCCCGGCGCGGAAGCCGGGCTGCTCCGCGAATCCGAGCGAGGCATCGGACCGGATGCCGGCGGCAGCGAGCTCCGGCCATGCCTGGACGGTGCGGTGGCGCAGGTAGTGGAAGCGGTGGTCGAGGGCCTCCGCGCCCGTCCGCTGCTGCAGCGCCGTCCGCTCGGCCGCGATCCGGCCGCGCGTCACCGAGGCGGTGTAGCTGCCGTGCAGACCGATCCCGGGCTGGGGGACGTCGTAGGCGTATGCCTCGAGGTGCTCCGCGGCGTCGCCGTCCTCGGGCGCGTGCTGCCCGGCGAGCAGGTAGCAGGTGGAGCGTGCACCTTCACGCGACTCGAGGCGGTAGATGCGATCCGCGTTGGTCCACGGGTCCCGGCGGAAGTGCGCCCCCGCCAGCGCGAGCAGCGTCCGCGCGGCCCGCAGCAGCCGGCCGCGTCGTGCGTCGTCGCGAACCGCGCGCAGGGCGCGGCGTCGGCCCGTCTTGGTCCAGCGCCGCGGCAGGTCGATGTCGTGGGTGAGGACGAGCCGATATGCAGGCTCGTGCTCGTCCCATGGATCCGCGAGGCACCACGGCTCGGGCAGCTCGGCCGCGAGCGCCTCGGCGAGGACGTCGACCGGGGTCGCGAGCGGGTCGCCGAGACGAGCGACGGCCGAAGCGGTGTAGCGGAACCTGCCGTGCTCGTCGAAGGCGCCGGGCGGCGCGAGCCGCTCCTCCTCGCGAGCGAGCCACCAGAACGTCGCCGCGAGCGGATCGCGCGCCGCATCCGGCACCTCGTCCCAGCGGAACTCCCAGGTTGCCGGGTCGTGCGCGATCGCGGCGCCCCCCGTCCCCCAAGCGAGGTCGGCGTCCTCCTCGTCATCCACCAGCTCCCAGGAGCGGACGCCCGAGCGCGCGAGCAGCGCCTCCAGCGCCCACGCAGCCTGCGCGTGCAGCGCCGGGTCCGCATCCAGGTGGATACGCAGGGGCGGGACTGCTGCTGCTCCCGTTCCCGTCATCAGGGGAGACGACGGCCCTTGAACGCGCGCAGGGCATCCAGCAGGCTCGGTCGCACGGTGATCGTCTCGGTCGCCACCTCGCCGGAGGCGATCCGCGCCAGGCGTTCGCTCCGCGCCTTGGCTGCTTCGCTGTCGGGATCTGCGCGTTCGGCGGCCCACGCCTCGAGCGCCTCGAGCTCGCCCGGATCGAGC
This sequence comes from Thermoleophilia bacterium, assembly GCA_025964455.1. The sequence goes on from JAOPYU010000258.1 coordinate 6,091, forward strand.
CACACGCCGTGGCGCGCGCACACGTCGACGATCACGTCGGTGGTGAAGGCGTAGCGGACGCTGCCCATCGGCTCGCGGCAGACCGGACACGTACGTTCCGCATCGCCGGGCTCGATGTCGCGATCGGCTGCCAGCGACAGCGAGCGTCCCTCTTCGTAGGTGTTCCCGATCGAGCTGCCGTCGTCCTGGGTCCGCACGGCGGCGAGCAGGTCGCGCTCCAGGAGCCACATCCCATGCCCCTGCGGGCACGCCTCGACGACGACGTCGGCGTGTGTGTGCTCAATGGTCTCGATGCCACATTCGACGCAGTTCTTCATGCGCGACATGTGCCCCGCCCCCGCCAACTCCAACCGACGCCGCCGCGTGCCGCGGCCACGAGGCGGCCCCATCCGCGGAGCCCGCGACGCCAGGCCGCACCCGATCGTGCGGATGTCGAGATCGAGGTGGACAGGTCCGCCCGCCCGTCGCACGATGGGCTGGAACGCCCCTCGCCGCCCGCGCGAGGAACGGTCATGAGCGCTCGCCCTGGCGAGCGACACCCGCTGGAGGTCAGCGAGCAGTGCAGTCCGAGAACGTTGGATCAGCCGCGCGAACGAGCGGCATCTTCCACGAGCCGTCGCCCAATGGCGAGCTCGCGCCTCCGCCTGCCGCGCCCCTGCCCGGCGTGCCGCCGATGCCCGGCGACTTCGTGGCACCGGCATCCGATGAGCACCTGCAGCCCGACGCCGCGCGCGGCGCGGGCGAGCTCGGCTGACGGCTATCGCTCCCTGCCTCGGGTAGGTCCCGGGCATGGTTCATCTCCCGCGCGATCCCAACACTCCCGATCCGGTCTCCGTGAGCGGCTCCCAGGCGACGCCCGACGTCCAGGTGACGATGCTCACCGGCGAGACGGGGGCGCGCATCCCGACCGGCGAGCACGTGCGCAGCGCGGCGCTCCCGGATCCCGACGCGCAGCGGCACGGCGCCTCGCAGGACCGCCTGGCCGTCGTGGCGATGCTGGTCGGCATCCTGCTGCTCGCCGTCATCGCCGTGGGCATCGCGCGCTTGGTCGGGTGAGTCCGCGGGTAGCTCGGCGTCATGCATGAGATCCCACCCGAGCTCGAGCGGCGCCTCCGGGCGATGGGCATCTCCGAGGAACTGCTCGAGGAGGGACGCCGCACCGGCTCCATCGATGGTGTGAGCATCCTCCCCAGTCCCCTGAGCGTCGCCCTCGGTGAGGAGAGGGCAGCGTTGCAGGCCGAGATCGAGCAGGACGATCGCGATCTGCTCGAGCTCGAGATGGACGTCGATCGGGATGGGGACGGGTTCATCGGCTCCCATCCACGTCGCTGTGCCGTTGTAGCGGGAACGGGTCCGGAGCCCCATCCTGTGGGGCCCGTCGCGAGCACCGCCGAGGACGTCACGCCGACCCGGAACCCACCTCGTGGGCCGTTCGTCCAGGGCGCGGACACGAGCCGAACGCTTCCGATCGCCAGTGCGATCGCTGTCGGGGCACTCGTGATCGTCGCCATCATGGTGCTGCGCTGAGCGCAGCCGGGTAGCCAGGCTCGCACGCCGGGGCTGCGGATGGTGCTCGTCGCGGCCATCGCCGTTGCCGCCTCCTACGTCATCGCGCGCTGAGCCATGTGGATGGTGGTTCCGTCGACCTCATCTCGACAATCCCGCCATCGATCGCGCCTCGCTGGCGCCGAAGACGCGAACGGCCGCCCCGAAGGGCGGCCGCTGCGGAACTGATGACGTGTCGCGCGGGGAGCTACGCCGTGACGGCGAGCGCTGACTTGACCGACGCGAGCTGCCCGGCCGAACCGAGCTTGCGGTTCTTGTTCGCCACGTACTCCGCGTAGGCATTCATGAAGGGCTTGCCGGGACCGCGCAGGTCGAACTCCGCGGGCTGGTCGCGGAAGAACTCGCGATGGATCGCGCACCACACCAGGCGACCGTCGGTGTCGATGTTCACCTTGGTGACACCGAGCTTTGCGGCCGGCAGGTACTGGTCCTCGGGGACGCCGGCCGTGCCGGGCATCTCGCCGCCCGCAGCGTTGATGCGGTCGACCCACTCCTTCGGCACGCTCGACGAGCCGTGCATGACGAGCGGGTAGCCCGGCAGCAGCTTCTGGATCGC
>JAOPYU010000260.1 GCA_025964455.1 Thermoleophilia bacterium
GTGGGCGAACTGATCCCGTCACGTCACAGGCGGCCCCGGCTCTCGGAGGCGCCACTCAGGAGGACCCATGCGCGTTCGCATGCTCGTCAGTGTCATCGCCACCGTCGTCGCCGCTGGCCTCGTCGCCACAGGGTGCGGCAGCGACCCTGACGATTCCAAGGAGTCGGGTTCCGGGAAGGCAACATCCTCGAAGGCACCGTCGATCACGTTCGGGGAATCCACGATGGTCGCCGCCGGCGGATCCGACCCCGACCTGGCCTTCACGCCCGACGGCACGGTGCTGCTCTCGTGGGTCGAGCCGGTCGGGGGTGCGCACGCGATGGGCGGCCACGACATGGAGGGCAGCGAACACTCCGACGGGGACGACCACGCATCCGAGGACGCCGTGGATCGCGGCGGGTCCGACACGGTCATGGTCGACCACGGCGACGAGCCCGCCGCGGACGAGCACTCCGGCGAGGAGATGGCTGCCACCACTTTCGACCTGTACGTCGCGCGTTCCACCGACGGCGGCGAGACCTTCGGTGACAAGGTGAAGGTGAACGCGATCCCGGGCGACATCTACTCCGGGGCCAACACCCAGCCGAAGGTGCTTGCGGTCGACGACGAGCGCGTGCTCGTGTCGTGGACCAACAACTCGCCGTACCCGGGACAGGACTACGGCAAGTACACCGTCCGCGTCGCCGAATCCATCGACGGTGGTGCCACCTTCGGCAAGCCGCGCGACCTGCTCTCCAAGTCCGTCGAGGGCGAGGTCAGCAGCGAGTCCTACCAGGAGCTCCACGCGCTCGAGGACGGAAGCATCGTCGCGGCCTTCCTCGACTACCGCGGCACGTTCCGCACCCCGTCCGACGACGGCATCGGCGTCCGCACCGCCACCTGGAAGTCGGGGCAGGACTGGTTCGGGAAGTCCGTCCAGGTCGACGAGGCGAGCTGCGAGTGCTGCGACAACGCGTTCGCGGTCAACGCCAAGGGCGAGCTGCTCCTCGCCTTCCGCGACCAGGTCGCCGGGAAGGGCGACGACAAGCCCGTGCGTGACAGCAGCGTCCGCATGAGCGACGACCAGGGCGCGACCTGGAGCGACGTCACGAAGCTGGGCGACGACGACTGGGAGTTCGACCAGTGCCCCGAATCGGGACCCGACCTCGGCGTCGACGGCAAGGGCACCGTGCACGGCGTGTACTACACCGGCAAGCCCGGGCGACCGGGCGTGTACCACTCGTGGTCCGATGATGATGGCGTGACCTTCGAATCCGCCAAGCTGGCGACCGACGAGAAGTTCTTCCCGGGTTCGTACATGGATCTCGCGACGCTCGATGCGGGCGCCGTGATCGCATGGGACGACTCGCGCGAAGACGACGCCAAGGTCGGCTACGCCGTGGTCGGGGAGGACGGATCAGTCTCTGCGAAGCCCGGCCTCGCCACCGGCAAGCATCCGTCCGTCGCCGCACTGGACGGGCACGTGCTGCTTGCGTGGGTCAGCGAGAAGGGAGTCGAGCTCGCATCCTCCGGCGAGCACGCGCATGACGGCGCCGCCGATGCCGATGCCGAGACGTCCTCGGGCTCCCCGGACGACGACGTCGATGCATCGTTCGACGTCGCGATCAAGGACGGCGCCGTCACGGGCGGACCGCAGGTGTTCAAGGTCGAGAAGGGGGATTCGGTCCGCATCTCGATCAGCTCCGACGCCGCCGACGAGGTGCACGTCCACGGTGTGGACGTCTCGCGTGACATCCCCGCCGACGGCACGGCCACGGTGACGTTCGAGGCTGACACGCAGGGGTCGTTCGAGGTCGAGCTCCACGAGGCCGGTACGCTGCTCGGGACACTCGAGGTCCGATGACCCTCCGGCGGGTCCTCCTGGCGCTCTGCTTCGCGCTGCTCGCGTGGAGCGGAGTCGCGGGGGCGTCCGCGATCGCCGCTGGCAACGGTGACGGCGGCCATGGCGAGATCGGTACGAAGGTACCCGAGTTCAGCGCCCGCAACGTGGGCGAGGACACCACGTGGTCGCTCCGCGGGGACGGGAAGGGAACCGTCGTGCTGCTCAACGTGTGGGCGACGTGGTGTGTTCCGTGCCGCAAGGAGATGCCCGACCTCGCTGCCCTCCAGCGCGAGTTCGAGGGCGACGTGGAAGTCGTCGGTGTCAGCGTCGACGACGAGGGCTTCGACGAGTCGGTCCAGGAGTTCGCCACGCGGGTCGGCGCCGACTTCCGGATCCTGCGCGACCCCGACAAGGACGTCCAGCGGCGATTCCGCACGAGTGGCGTGCCCGAGACCGTGCTCGTGGATCCCTCGGGCGTCGTGGCCTATCGGTGGAAGGGGCCGCTCAAGCTCGACGCGTCGACCCGTCGCGTGATCCGGCGCGCGATCGACGAGGAGGGCTCCTACCTGAAGTCCGCCAAGGCGGACGTGGACAACACCGGGATCGGCATCTTCTCCGCGATGCTCGCCGGCCTGCTCAGCTTCCTGTCGCCGTGCGTGCTTCCGCTCGTGCCCAGCTACGCCGCCTTTCTCGGGGCGTCCGGCCCTGGTCGATCGCGTCGCTCGTTCCTCGCGCGCGGCGGGTCCTTCGTGCTCGGCTTCTCGCTCATCTTCATCGGGCTCGGCGTGGCCGCCACGGCGCTGGGCGGGGCGGCCCTCGACTCCGTCCCGTGGATCGCGCGCGTCGGCGGTGTGCTGCTCGTGCTGCTGGGCCTGGGCACGATCGGCCTCCTTCGGATCCCGGGCTTCGACACCGAGCGCCGCGTCATGGGACAGGCGATGTCGCGTGTCGGCAACGGACCCGTCGGCGCCTTCGTCATCGGTGCTGCGTTCGCGGCCGGATGGACGCCGTGCATCGGTCCGATCCTGGCGGGGATCCTCACGCTCGCTGCCGCGACCCAGGACGTCGCTCGTGGCGCGATCCTGCTCACCGCGTACTCGGCCGGCCTCGCCATCCCCTTCCTCGCCACGACCGTCCTCGTCGCGCGCGTGCCGTCGGCGAACCGTCGGATCGCGCGCATCGCGCCCTACGCGCAGAAGATCACCGGCGTCCTGCTCATCGCGATCGGCATCCTGCTCGTGAGCGGCCAGCTGACACGGCTCGCCGCACTGACATCTGAGGTGGTCCCATGGTCCGTCGGCTGACATCCGTGCTGCTGCTCGCGCTCGCATGCGCGGCTGCGCTTCCGGTCGCGGCGCCGGCGCACGAAGGGGAGGAGCACGCCGGCTGGGACGTGCGGGTCCTCGCCGCGCCGCGCGAGGCGGGGATGGTGGACCCGCTCCGCTTCGAGGTGCGGACCGCCGCGGGCGCCCCCGTCACGAGCTACGACGATGCGCATGCCCGCAAGCTGCACGCCTGGCTGGTGCGAACCGACGCGGCCGGCCGGCTCTCGGACTTCCAGCACGTGCACCCGAGTCGAATCGGCGGCGGCACCTGGGAGCTCAACGACGGGACCTTTCCGAGCCCCGGCACGTGGAACCTCGTGATCGACGCGACGTCCAGGGGCGTGCAGGGATTCGGGACGGCGATGTTCGAGGTCGGCGGCACGGCGCCGCGCCATGCGGAGCATGCGCCTGACCGCACGCACGGGCACGTCGCCCGGATCATCGAGGAGCGACCGATGGACGACGGAACGTCGATCATCCGCGTGCGCATCAGCACCACGGATGGCGCGCCCGTCACGGACGTGCAGACCCACGTGGGTGCCGTGGCGCACTGGACCTCCTTCGTCGCGCGCGCGTCGGGCGTGCGCGGCACCGTGCATGCGCACGCGATGGGCGGCATCGACTCCGACGGCGTGATCGAGTTCAACGCCGCGCCGCCGGGAGACGACGCGCTCGCCGACGCCAATGGTGGGTGGATCGAGCTGCGAACCGCCGCCGACGGCGTGTGTGTACTCCCGCTGCGGCCGCGCGGGGCCGGGGCGCGGCGTGGCGATGGCCTCGGCCTGCGGCTGCACACGCTCTTCGCGCAGCTCGGCGCTGTCGACGCCTCGCCGGCACCAGTCGGCGACGACATGGCGGGCATGGACCACGGCGGCGGCCACGCCGGGCATGAGGGCTGACATGCGACGCCGACCCCTGACAGTCCTGGCCTCGACCGCCGCTGGCCTGCTCGCAGCCGCACCTGCCGCGCACGCGCACGGCATCCAGGGACGCGCCGACCTGCCTGTCCCGCTCGTCGCCTTCTACTGGGCCGCATCCATCGTGCTCGTGGTCTCGTTCGTCGGCCTCGCGATCGGCTGGCGCCGGCCGCTCCTGCGGCGCTGGGCCACGCCGGCCGTCGCACCTCGCACGCCCGGTTCCGTCGGATGGCTGGCCGGAGCTGTCGGGTTCCTGCTGCTCATCCTCGTGCTCGCGACCGCGCTCTTCGGCACGACCGACCTCAACCGCAACTTCGCACCGATCGCGATCTTCGTCGCGTGGTGGATCGGGATCGCAATCACCGCGGGCCTGCTCGGCGACCTGTGGCGCGCCATGCACCCGGTCGCCTTCATCGCGCGGGTGCTGCGGATCCCCGCCGAGCGCGCGCCCTGGCCAGCGGGGCTCGGGATCTGGCTCGCGGTGGCGGGCCTGCTCGTCTTCACCTGGCTCGAGCTCGTGTATCCCACCGCGTCCGACGTGCGGCTCGTCGGCATCCTCGTGCTCGCATGGGCGCTCGCCGCGCTTGCCGGAATGTGGCGCTTCGGTGTCGAGCGGTGGCTCGACCACGCCGAGCCGTTCGCCGTCTACACCCGGGTCCTGTCGATGATGGCGATCCGTCGGCACGGCCGGTGGTCGCCGCCCTTCGTAGGTCTGACGGCCCTGCGACCGGTGCACGGTCTGGTGCCGTTCGTCGGGCTGCTGATCGGCACGGTCAGCTATGACGGGCTGAGCCGGACCTTGTGGTGGAAGCGTCGCGTGGCCAACGCCACGGTCAACCTGGTCGAGCGCGGCATCGAGCCGCGGCATGCCCAGCAGCTGTTCGGCACCTTCGGCCTCGCCATGATGGCCGGCCTCGCCGTCGCGGCCTTCATCGTCGCGGCAGCCGCGTCCCGCCGCTTCGGACGACTGCCACGACGCACTCGCTGGGGCACCACCGCGCAGGCATTCGCCCCGTCGCTCGTGCCGATCGCGCTCGCCTACGTGGTCGCGCACTACTTCTCGTTCTTCTGGTTCCAGGCGCAGGGCCTGATCGCCCTCGCGAGCGATCCGTTCGGGAGCGGGCGCGACCTGTTCGGGACGGCGGACTTCGAAGTGGACTACTCGACGTTGAGCGCCAACGCGATCTGGGCGGTGCAGCTCGGGGCGATCGTGGTCGGACACGTGCTCGGCCTCGTCCTGGCGCACGACCGCGCGCTCGAGATCGAAGCCGAGGTCGACGGCGCCCGCGGCGTACGCTCGCAGTGGCCGATGCTCGTGCTCATGATCCTGTACACGGTCGGTGGACTCTACTTCCTCTCGGAGGGACTCAATGCGTGACGAAGACGAGCGCGACGGCGCTGAAGACGACGATGTGGAGGCGCTCGCCGCCGACGGACCTTCCGAGCGCGATCCGCGCCTGGACGATCCGCGCGAGGACGACCACGAGCCCAAGGCCGACGAGCCCCAGATCGGTGACGAGGTCGACGGTCTCGACGACGGTGACGCCGACTCCGACGAGGATGCCGACGGGAACGGCGGATCGAGTCGTGCCTGGAAGGCCGCGGCGATCGTCGCGGTGATCGCGGCTGCCGTCGCGCTCGGCGTGCTCGGCTCCCTGCTGTTCTTCGACGGAGGGGCGTCCGAGCAGGGCGACGACGTCCGCGCCTGCCAGCCGGTGCGCGACTTCACCAAGGATGGCGCCGACGATCGCGCCACGGGCGAGAAGTGCCCACCCGCGGGCGCCACGATGACCGACGGCCTGGTGCAGAAGACCACCGACGGCGGCTTCACCATGCGCACCATCGAGAGCGGTCGACTCTCCGACACGATCGAGCTGCACGTGAGAAAGCCCGACCGCGCCTACATCGACATCGCCCACGCCCAGACGCACGCCGCACTCGGCCAGCCGATCCGGGTGTATACCGAGCGCATCGATGGACGTGAATCCGTGGTGTACATGGAGGACGCGCCGCTCCTCAAGTGACCGTCGACCCCGCGGACTAGGATGACCCCGATGCGCCCCCACCGTTCTCCGATCTCCCTCGTCCTGCTCGTCCTCGCCATGGCGGGCGTGACCGGATGTGGCACCGATGCCAAGCAGTCCGCGACCGCCTCGGACTCCGGCGCCGGCGCCGGCACGCTGGTCCATGTCGACGGCATGGTCACCGTCGAGCCGAAGGGCTTCTCGCTCGTCCCGGTGCGTGGCGGGGATTCGATCGAGTTCCGCCTCGGCCCGGCGATCAAGCCCAACGAGGTGCAGGCCTTCGACGCGGCTGATTCCGTGGCACGCGTGACGTACCGGCTGACCGAGGACGAGCCGATCGCCGTCGCAATCAAGTCGCCCCCTGCGCTCGGTGAGGGGCTGGACGAGTACGTGGGCTCCATCTCCGACGTCAGCTCGAAGGAGATCACCATCAAGGGCGCGAGCGGCGAGCGGACCTTCACGATCGACGAGGCCGACAGCTCCGCGTTCGACCAGCCGCACCTGAAGGACCACGAGCGGGCCGGCACCGCCGTGCGCGTGTTCTACCGCGACAAGGACACCGCCGTCGCATACGAGGACGCATGAATACGCTTGAGGCGATCGTGCTCGGGCTCGTCCAGGGCCTGACGGAGTTCCTGCCGATCTCGAGCAGCGGCCACCTGCTGATCGTGCCCAAGGCGCTCGGCTGGGACGAGCCGGGGGCCGCGTTCACCGCGGTGATCCAGCTCGGCACCATCGCTGCCGTGCTGCTGTACTTCCGCCGCGACCTCGCCAGGATCTTCGCCGGCTGGTGGCGCGGCGTGCGCGACGCGTCCCAGCGCGACACCACCGAGTACCGGATCTTCTGGATGGTCGCCCTCGGCACCATCCCGATCGCCGTGTTCGGCCTCATATTCAAGGACCAGATCGAGACCATCGTCCGCAACGTCCAGCTCACCGCGATCCTGCTGATCGTGTTCGGACTCGTCATGGAGGTGGCTGACCGCTGCTTCCCCGAGCGCGACGAGCTCGAGCAGCTGACGGTGCGCAGCGGCGTGCTCATCGGGGTCGCCCAGGCACTGGCGCTGGTGCCCGGCGTGTCGCGGTCAGGCTCGACGATCAGTGCAGGTCGCGTGCTCGGGCTGCGCCGCACGGACGCCGCGCGCTACTCGTTCCTGCTGTCGATCCCGGCGGTCGTGCTGAGCGGGCTCTTCGAGCTGCGCCACGTCGGCGAAGGCCTGGAAGCGGTCCCGACGCTGATCGCCTCCGTGGTCGCCTTCATCAGCGGCTACGCCTCGATCGCCTTCCTGATCGGCTACCTCGGACGTCACTCGATGACGGTCTTCACCGTGTATCGCGTCGCGCTCGGCGTGACGATCCTGCTCGTGCTCAACCTCTGAGCCAGCCGCCGGCTCCGGTCGTCGTCAGCCGAGCCCGGTGCGGGCGAGCAGCTTCGCATAGCCGAAGTACGCCCCTGCCATGACCAGGCAGGCGGCAGGCAGCGCGAGCCAGAAGTGCAGGCCTGCGCGCATGAGCAGCGGCAGCGCGACGAACAGCACCACGCTCGGCAGCACGATCCACAGGATCGCCCAGCTCAGCTCCATCACCTGCTGCTCGTCGCGCGTGTCGTTCCACAGCACGGCGAGCGCAATGATCGAGGTGATCGGGAGCGACACGAGGATGGCGGCGGCCGCCGTCGAGCGGCGCGATGCCTCGGTCGCGGCGACCACGAGCACACCGGCGACGACCCCCTTGAACACGAGCTCGAGCATGGGCAGATCCTCCCAGACGGGCCCCCGGATCCGCAGGGCGGGGGAGGCCGGAACCGGCCGTCGGGCTCCGTCGACCTCGACATGGGTGGGTAGCGGATGTGTACCATGCCCCCATGCGACCGACCCTGCAGCCCCTGCAGCCGACGCTCGACGCCTCCCCGTCACATGCGACGCTCCCCGCTTCGTCGGGCCGCCGCGTGCGACTGGCATTCGTTGCCGCCCTCGTGGCAGCAACGGCCGCGTTCGCGACTTTGGCATCCGTCCCGTCCACCGCCCCTGCCGCGACGCTCGCGTCCAAGCAGGCCCAGGCCCGCAAGCTCGACGCGCAGGTCAACCGGCTCGAACGACGCTACGACGAGCTGCTCGAGCGCTACCGCGGCGCGCAGTACGAGCTCGACCAGATCCGCAAGGACGTCGACCGCGCGCACCGCGTCGTCGTCGCCACGCGCCAGGACCTCGGCACGGCGAAGGTGCGGCTGGCCGGCCGCGCCTCGGCGATCTATCGCACGGGCGGCGCTGGCAACGAGCTCACCGAGCTCGTCTCGGCAGGATCGTTCGCCGACTTCTTCGCTCGCATCGACACGATGAACCGCGTCGGGGACCAGGACGCCGACGTCCTCGTCACCGTCGAGCGGCTCAACGCCCAGGTGGAGCGCAAGGAGCGCATCCTGCGCACGGCCAAGGCGCGCGCCGCCAAGGCCGCTGCCCGCGCCAAGGCGGACAAGGAAGCGAT
>JAOPYU010000313.1 GCA_025964455.1 Thermoleophilia bacterium
GGCGTGCTGCGCGAGGAGGAGGGCGACGAGGCCGCCAACCGCTTCCGCCGCTGGACGATCCTCAAGCGCAAGGACATCCCGATCATCATGCTGGTGGGCGGTACCGCGGGCTCCGGCAAGAGCACCGTCGCCCAGCAGGTCGCGACCCGCCTCGGCATCACGCGCGTCACGAGCACCGACCTGATCCGCCAGGTCATGCGCGCCTTCTTCAGCCCCGCCCTCATGCCCGTGCTGCACCACTCCAGCTTCGACGTCCCGGTGGGCGGCCTCGCCCTGCCCGGCGACGCCGGCAACTCGGACCTCGGCCTGCTCGGCTACCTGGAGCAGTCGCGCCAGGTCTGCGTCGGCGTCGACGCGATCCTCGAGCGCTCCGAGCGCGAGCGCGTGTCGACCCTGATCGAAGGCGTGCACCTGGTCCCCGGGCTGCTCGAGCCGGTCGACGTGAGCCGATCTGCAGTGATCGAGACGGTCGTCTACATCGAGGACGAGCAGACCCATCGCGCGCACTTCACGATGCGCGGCATGCAGACCGACGGTTCACGGCCGGTCGACCACTACCTGCGCAGCTTCGAGCGCATCCGCCAGATCCAGGAGTACCTCGTGGAGCAGGCCGAGCGCCGCGGCGTGGCGGTGGTGGAGAACACCTACCTCGACGAGACCGTGCGCCGCCTCGTGGACCACACCCTCGATGTCGTCGAGCGCGTCGCCCGCGAGCGTGATGCAGTGGCGCAGGCCACCGCAGCTGCGGTCGACGGCGGCGGCGCATCGGCGCCCCAGCCCGGGATCGGCTCCAGCGAGGTGCCGCTCGAGGCTGCCGCACAGGCGCTGTCGGTGGAGCTCGGCGCGGGATTCGAGCTGCCGGGAGGCAGCGGTCGCATCACCCCCTGATCGGTCCGTCCATGCCTGCATCGCATTCGTGCGGTATAGTGGATGCAGGTCGTCCAGCAGCACCACCACCGCGTCCCGCTCGGGGCTCGGCACGCCGGACCGCCTTCCACGCCACCGATTCCGGTGGTGGTCCCCAGCCCTCGCCGACGTGTCGTCGCGGACCGGGATCCAACTTTTCAGCGGAGGAGACCCGCAGGCATGAACATGCTGTCCGATTACGACGTCACGGACGAGTACGAGGCTGAGGAAGCCAAGATCCAGCTCGACAAGGCGCACCTCGCCGAGCTCTGGTCACTCGCGGACGAGAAGGACATCGACGACTACCGCACGATGGCCAAGGAGGAGCTCGTCGGCGCCATCTGGCACCGGCACCAGCGCCTCGTCGGCGCGCTCGAGCGCGAGGGCGTGCTCGACGTGCTGCCCGACGGCTTCGGCTTCCTGCGCGGCAAGAACTACAACTCGACGCCGTCGGACGTGTACGTCTCGCAGCAGCTGATCAAGCAGTTCCGGCTGCGCCGCGGCGACTGGATCACGGGCGAGATCCGCGAGCAGAAGGCGACGGACAAGTTCCCGGCGCTCGCCAAGATCTACACGGTCAACGGGGCCAATCCGCAGGACATGCTCCACCGGGTCCGCTTCGAGAACCTGACGCCGCTGTTCGCCGACGAGCGGCTGCGCCTGGAGACCGAGGCCAACAAGGGTCGCCAGGCCGGGCTCACCGCCCGCGTGATCGACCTGGTCGCCCCGATCGGCAAGGGCCAGCGCGGGCTCATCGTGTCGCCGCCGAAGGCCGGCAAGACGATGGTGCTCAAGGCGATCGCCGACTCCATCGCGGAGAACAACCCCGAGTCGCACATCATCTGCCTGCTGGTGGACGAGCGCCCCGAGGAAGTCACCGAGATGCAGCGAAGCGTCGACGGCGAGGTCGTGTTCTCGACCTTCGACCAGCACGCGACGAGCCACATCCAGGTCACCGAGCTCGTGCTCGACCGCTGCAAGCGGCTCGTGGAGCTCGGCACCGACGTGGTGGTGCTGCTCGACTCGATCACGCGCCTGGCGCGTGCCTACAACCTCGGCGCGCCCGCGAGCGGCAAGATCCTCTCCGGTGGTGTCGATGCCGGTGCGCTGTACCCGCCGAAGAAGTTCTTCGGTGCGGCGCGCAACATCGAGAACGGCGGATCGCTGACGATCCTCGCCACGGCGCTGGTCGATACCGGTTCCACGATGGACCAGGTCATCTTCGAGGAGTTCAAGGGCACCGGCAACATGGAGCTGCGCCTCGACCGCAAGCTCGCCGACAAGCGCATCTTCCCGGCCATCAACATCGCCGGCGGCACCGGCACGCGTCGCGAGGAGTTCCTCATGGAGCCGGCAGAGGCCGTGCTCGTGTGGAAGCTGCGCACCGTGCTGCACCAGCTCGATCCGCCGGCGGCGCTCGAGCTGCTCCTGAGCAAGCTCAAGGACGTGCCCACCAACGCGCAGTTCCTCAACGCGATCGGCAAGAACCAGGCAGCCCGCCAGGCTGCCGGCAACATGGGCTAGGCACACCGATTTCGGTGACGTCAGCCGTGCGTGCGCCGGCCACGGTCACCGAAATCACGCGGCGCGACCCAGGGCCACACGCGGCCCGCGGCGCGGCCGCCGTGGACCCGGCGGCGCGCGACGCTCGCCTGCGGCCGGTGGATCGTGGATGATCGGATCCCGACGCGTCCGCGAGGAGCCACATGCACGTTGCATCGACCACCCCCAGCGCCGCTGCTGCCGCCATCGCGGCGAAGCCCGCCGCGCCTGCTCCCAAGGTGGATGCGCCGGCGTTCACCGGCGGCATCGACTTCGCGGGCGCCGGGCGCTTCAAGCAGTTCGCCGCGCATGCGACCGACGTGGTCTACGGCCCGGCCGATGGCTATGCGGGGCTGCAGGAGGCGATCGACGCCGTCACCTTCCTGACCATCGGCGCCCGCGAGACGGCTGCCGGCATCTTCGAGCGCGACGGACGCTTCCACGCCCGCAAGCTCGACAACGCGGTGACGTTCTCGAGCGGCGCGACCTGGAAGGGTGCATGGCGCCTGGAGCAGTTCCCCGCCGACCTCGAGCTGATCGATGGTTCCGCCAAGGGCACGACCACGCGAGCCGCCGAGCTGGTCGCCGTGGTCGACGGTGCACAGCGCCACGACGTGAGCACCCTGCCCGTCGCGACGTGACGCGCGTGCTAGCCTTTCCCGCATGACCACTGAACCGATGCCATCCGAGGAAGCCGTCTACGACGCACTGCGCCAGGTCGAGGACCCGGAGCTGGGCATGGACGTGGTCGAGATCGGCCTCGTCTACGACGTCACCTTCCCGAAGCCCGGCACCGTGAAGGTGTCCTACTCGCTCACGTCGCCCGCCTGCCCGGCCGGCCCGGAGATCACGCAGGGGATGGTGGACACCGTCCGCGCCCTGCCCGGCGTCGAGACCGTCGAGCCCGAGCTCGTCTGGAGCCCGCCGTGGACTCCCGACCGCATGAGCGATGACGCCAAGTTCATCTTGGGAATCGGCTGACGACTTCGTCGTCAGCGCACCGCTGTGCGCTGCTGCGCGGCATTCGCCGCGCCGATTCCCTGCGATAGCGAGGGCCTTCCACTCGGTCATTCGAGCAAGCTCGATGACGCTCGCTCCAGTTCCTCGTCATCCTGGTCGGGTCAGCCGGCGACGCGGATGACGACCTTGCCGACCTGCGTGCCTGACTCCAGGTGGCGGTGGGCCTGCGCGATGTCGTCCAGATCGAACACGGTGTCCACGCGCGGCGCGATCTCGTGTCGGGTCATGAAGGCGAGCAGTGCTTCGACGTCGCCGCGCGAGGCGATGGTCGAGCCGAGCATCGACAGCTGCTTCCAGAACAGTCGCGTGATGAAGGCCCGCGGCATCGGCCCGGTGGAGGCGCCGCACGTCACGTAGCGGCCGCCGCGTCGCAGGGCGAGCATGCTCGGCTCCCACGCGACCTTGCCGAGGTGGTCGAAGGCCACGTCGACGCCGTCACCACCCGTGAGGCGCTCGACCGCAGCGACGACGATGTCGCCGGAATCCTCGCCGGTACCGGTGACGATCACGTGGTCGGCGCCGAGCTCGCGCAGCTCTGCGACCTTGTCCTCGGTGCGGGTCGTGGCGATCGTCTCGATGCCGGACGCGCGGCACAGTGCGAGCGCCGCCGTGCCGACGCCGCTCGAAGCGCCCCACACGAGCACGCGCTCGTCCGGGCGCACCTGCGCGCGCGTGAAGAGCATGCGCCACGTCGTCGCGAAGGTGAGCATGAAGGCCGCGGCCTGGGCGTCGTCCAGGTGCGCCGGCGCGGGGTGCACGCAGATCGCCGGCACGACCACCGCGCCGGCGTGGGTCCCCGACACGTGTTCGCCGAGCACGCGGAAGTCGGGGCAGAGCGAGGTCTCGCCGGTCGCGCACGCGCGGCATGCACCGCAGCTGGCGCCCGGGTCGACCACGACGCGTGCGCCGGCCGCGAGTCCGCGTACCACGAGGGTCGCCTCGGCACCGGGACCGAACGCGTCGACGGTGCCGCATGCATCTGCGCCGGTGATGCGCGGCTTGGGGACGCTTGGCAGGCCCTTGCGGATCCACACGTCCAGGTGGTTGAGCGACGCATGAGAGACACGGATGCGCACTTCGCCCACGCCAGGCTCGGGCAGCGGCTCGTCGCGCACGGCCAGCGCCGTCTCCGGATCACCCTCGTCCACGAGCACCGCGGCTCGCATCGTGTTCGTCTGCGTCGGCATGCGGCGACGATACCCAACCGGCTCTATGCTGGGACACATGACCGGCCCGTCGATCCCGAATCCGCGCATCGATACCCGTGCGCTGCGCGAGCTGGCGCTCGGGCTCGGCATCGACGAGCTCGGGGTCTGCCACGCCGAACCCTACGAGCGTGCCGAGGCCGCGATCCGCGATCGCCGCGCACGCGGCAAGTTCGCCGACCTGCGATTCACGATGGCCCGCCCGGAGGTGAGCTGTCACCCTGAGGGGCTCGTCGACGGGGCACTGAGCGTGGTGAGCGCAGCACTCTGCTACTGGCGACCGGACGCCCCCGAGCCCGATGACGACGCGCCTCGTGGGCGCCTCGCGCGCTACACGCGCGATGACGCGTACGTCGCGCTCGGCGAGCGCCTCGAGCAGCTCGCCGGGGTGCTGCGCGAGGCCGGCTTCGAGGCCCGCGTGCTGGTGGACTCGAACGACCACGTCGATCGCGAGGCCGCCATCCGCAGCGGCGTCGGCTTCTCGGGCAAGCACACCAACGTGATCACCCGCCGCGTCGGCAGCTGGGTGGTGCTCGGCACCCTCGTCACGAGCGCCGACCTGGAGCCCACCCCGCCGATGCGTCCCGGCTGCGGCACCTGCACCGCCTGCATCGACGCCTGCCCGACCGACGCGCTCATCGACGTCGCTGGCGGCGAGCTCGACGCCACCCGGTGCATCACGTACTGGACCCAGTCGCGTCACTCGATCCCGACCGACGTCCGCGACGCCATGGGCGACCTCGCGTACGGGTGCGACATCTGCCAGGACGCCTGTCCGTGGAATCGCGGGGTCGAGGCGCGCCGCGCCGACCTCGACCCGGCAACGGGGACCGTCGACCTGGTCCGCTGGCTCGAGGCACCCGACGACGAGCTCGACGACGAGTGGCAGCGGCTCTTCGTCCCCAGGCGCAAGATGCGCTACCTGCGCCGCAACGCGATCGTGGCGATCGGCAACTCGGGGCGCGAACAGGACGCGGCGCTCATCGCGCCCTACCTGGAATCTCCCGACGCGCTCCTTCGCGAGCACGCCGCGTGGGCGCTCAGGACGCTTGGAGGTCCGATCGCGGCTCGGGCTCTTCGCGCCGCACGTTCATGAACAGCGGCGGTGCAGTGCGGAACAGCCCCTCGAAGTGGGATTCCACGTCGCACACGTGACAGATCGCGCCGGCGCCCGGCAGGACGTGCTCGCACCGCGGACAGCGGGGCTCGGTCTCGGGCTCAAAGGTCATGGCTTCACCTTCCATGGCTGCGCCGGGGTGCGCAAGGGGGTTCGCTTCACTCATGGAATCGTTCTGACCGCATCCGAGCGTTCTCGAACCTGTGAACCTGAAGAATTGTGCGCGTCCGAGCCGCCCTGGCGCAGAATCGCAACGTTCACCGCATCGATCTGCACATGCGCCCTCAAGAAAAGGGTGTTTGCATCCGATACATCATGAGACATCGGTCGGTGCGTTCCGACTGGTTCAATCGGATGCTGGACTGCAACACGCAGGGGCTCCGCAGCGGTGACTGATCGATCTGCTGCG
>JAOPYU010000322.1 GCA_025964455.1 Thermoleophilia bacterium
TGCGTGCTGACCTGCGACGCCACCGCACCGACCACCGCGCCGACGGTCGTCGCGACCACCGGATTGCGCACGTTCACCAAGCTGATTCCCACAGTCGTCCCGTTTCCATCCGTCCACACGTCCCGCCCGGATCTCGACTGCAGCGTAGCCTCCGGTGCAACGAGACCCGCTGCACGGGCGGGGGCCCCGCCGAAGCGGAGCCCCCGTCGTCGTCTGGATGTCATCGGAGTTGATGTCAGGCGGCCGCCCCCGATCGACGGGCATGGCGTCGCGCCAGTCCGTGCATGCCGAACCCGGCCAGGAGCATCGCCCCGCCGAGCACCGCCGCGTACCAGGACTCGATGCCGGTGAACGGCAGCGACCCGGATGCGGTTGCACCCGCGACCGCGGTGTCCTGTGCACGTGCGGTCGTCGGCGAGTCCTGCTCGCCTGCGACCGCCGTGTCGGTCGTCGTGGGTGTGGTGTCGGTCGTGGTCGTGACGGTCGTCCCGGTCGTCACCGTCGTCGTGTCAGGCGTGCTGGGCGTTGCCACCGCGCACGTCGTCCCTGCTGCCTGGATGCCGGGATTCAGCGCCTCGTCCGGGCACGCATCCACCGCTGGCGGCGGAGGCGTGATGCAGACCGTTCCCGCAGCTTGGATGCCGGGGTTCAGGTCGTCCGGGCAGGCGTCGATCGGAGGCGGCGGCGTGGCTGGGCAGGTCAGTCCTGCAGTCAGCACGAAGTCGCCATGGCCGAGGTGGCCACCGAGCGCGTTGTCGGGGATCGTCAGGATGGATGACGGGACGCCCCCGCCCGGTGGGACGTGGCAGACCGTCACGTCCGCGTTCTGGTTGCCCGGTGGCACGCCGACCCCGGGTTCAGGTTGGGTCGCCCAGGCCCCGGATGCGCCGACCGCGGTCACGGCGAGCAGCGAGAACATCGCAGCGGCACGCGCGAGCGTCCGTCGGCGACGCGGTGGGCGTTGGAGTGTTCGCATGGTGGTGTCCCTCGATCCTGTGGTGCTGGTCGATCGCGGAGTTATCGGGCGCCGCGACCGCGAATGCGACACGGGGCGTCTTTCGCGCGCCCCGTGGCGGTCACGGGCGATCCATCCCCGGGCCCAATTCGATCAATCGTCTGACGAAACGAAACGTTGATCGTGCGAGAGGTTCACGATGGTTCGCTGCGGAAGCTGCGCTTTCCGCCGCCCGGCGCGCGGGTCAGGCGAGTTCGGCCGGCTTGCGCGGGCGGGAGACGACCAGCTGGACCAGCACGATCGCGAGCACCGCGGTCGTGAGCAGCTGTTCGCTGGCAGGCTGGTCGTTCAGGAAGAGCATCACCATGGGCGCGACCTGGCAGATCACCGGGAGCGCGATCGCCCGCCAGCCCCATGCGTGCACCTCGCCGTGACGCACGGGCCGCAGCCACGCCGCGGTCGCCACGAGCAGTCCAGCCATCGGCCACAGCCATTCATACGGCGCGCCGAGCGCGTAGGACGCCTCGAGGTTCTCCACGGAGTAGAAGGCATCGGCCGTGACGAAGCACGTGAGCCCCAGCGCGAGCGCGATCCAGGCGCGGCCCGGGTACCAGCCCGCGAGCGCGATCACGCCGACCACCGCGCCGAGCACGATGATGTCGCCGAGCGGGTACGCGACGCTCACCGCCTTGGTGAGCAGGGTGCCCTCGCTGGCGCGCAGCGTCGGCTCCAGCACGAGCACCACGCCCGGGGTCGCCACGATGAGCGCAGCGGCGAGGCCATCGATCCAGCGATCGAGCTCGAACCGACGGATCCTCGACCTCACGAGCAGGACGACGCCCATGAACACGAGCGGCGAGTAGAGCAGGTACAGGGCGTCGGCCGGGGTGACCGGGGCCTCCGTGTCGGCGTAGAGGATCGACCACGCGAGGTCGCCGGCGCAGTAGAAGCCGAGCGCCGCGGCGATGCATCCCCAGGCCAATCGCTCGGCCTGGAATCGATAGGCCCGCCACGCGGTCATCGACGTGGCGCCGATGAAGATGGCGTTGTTGAAGACGTGGTTGAAGAGCGTCGCGCTCGCCTCGCCGCCCCAGCCCCAGAGCTGGTGGCCCGCGAGGCTGAAGGCCATCGCGTACATGAGCGCGAACGTTGCCCGCACCCAGCTGCTCGCGCGCGGAGCCTCGATCTGGTGCACCCGGATGTAGGTGCCGCGCCGCATGACCACGCGTTCGCTCGTGTCGGTGCCTGGCTCGGCGAGGGCCAACCGTGGCGCGGCCCCGGGGTGGGGCTCGTCGCCGTCGTTCGGGGCGGGTGCGGGGCTCGTCGACATGGCCCGTGGGTCATCGGTCGTGCGCCCGGTATCCATGAGGTGCGACGATGATCGATCCATCACGCCGCCGGAGGATCTGTAGGCTCGCGCCACATCCGTCTCCGGGAGCCACCCATGCATCGAGCCCTCCGTCGCCGCCTCTTCCCCGTCCTCGCAACCATCTGTGCGACGGCGTTCGCCGTGGCCATCGCCGCGCCGACCGCCAGCGCGTGGCAGGTCGTGAGCGAGCACGGCGGGATCAACTTCGACGAGGCGAGCACGGTCCGCGGCGCCGATGGCGCGCTGCACATCGTCTACAAGGACCTCGGCGACGGGTCGGTCGGCGGCGTCCGGTACCGCACCCTGTCCACGGCCGGTGTGCTCGGCGCGCCCGAGACCGCCGTCGGCGGCTGGCAGGGCGTCAACAACCCCGACATCGAGCTGATCGCGGGAGCGCCGCACGTGTTCTTCTCGGGCCTGCAGAGCTCGGACTCCTCGAATCCGTTCAACGGTGGTCAGGCCTGGACGAGCAACCGGGCGAGCGGTGCGTGGGCGCTCTCGCCGACCCCGATGTCGCAGGCGAACACCGTGTATCCCTCGACCCAGGTCTCGTCCGCGCTCGACGGGAGCAACCAGCCGTGGATCACCTCCACGTCGACGTTCAATGTGCTCGTCCACACCGGATTCGCGACCGCCGGCGCCGAGGCGAACTACCAGCCCACCAACGGCTGCTGCGGCTACGGCTCCAACCTCGGGGTCGGCGCAGACGGCTCGGTCTTCCTCGCGTACTACTCCAACGCCACCGACCAGGGCGGGTACTGGATGCAGCAGCTCGCCCCGACCGTCGGCGCACCCACCCTGCTGCCTCGCATCGGCACGAGTGGGCTGAGCCGCGGCTCGCGCATCCCGCTCGTGAGCCGCGTCGGTGGTGGCGTGTACGCCGCCTACTGCGACGTGTACCCCACCTGCAGCGGGATCCGCCTCGCGGCGCAGGGCCGCCCATCACTGCGCCTCGCGCTCACGAACGCCCAGGTTCCGACCGTCGCCGACAGCGTGTGGGCGGCCGCCGGCCCGTCCGGACGGATCTGGCTCACGTGGACCAACCGCGACGGTCTCTACCTGACCCGCACCAACAAGGCGGTCACGAAGTGGGAGCCGGTGCAGAAGCTGGCCCTTCCGCGCGTGATCGACACGCCGTGGAGCACCACCGCGGAAGGCTCCCGCGGCTGGCTGGACATCGTCGCGACCCTCGGCGTCACCAACGCTGCCGGCGCGACGGAGATCCGTGCCTGGCACCAGCGTGCCAAGCCGAAGCTCTCCCTGGTCGCGCCGCTCGCGGTCCAGCACTCCAACCGCGCCCGCACCGTGCTCCTGCGGCTCACCGACGCCGGTGATCCCGTCGTGGGCAAGGTCAGGTTCCGTGGCGTCACGCGCACGACGAACGTCCGGGGCTACGCCTCGTTCACCATCCCGCGTGGCACGCGCACCGGCTCGTACGTGGCGTCGGCGACCGCCACGGGCTACGTCGCGGGCCTCGCCAAGGTGCGCGTGCACTTCATGTGACGCCTCGCGACGCGCCGCACGCGTCGCATCGCTCCATCCCTCGGGCGGCCACCACGTGGCCGCCCGAAGCGTCTTCCGCCGCCCGCAGCGCTCAAGCGCGACCGTCCGGACGCCGATGCGAGGCGCAGATGTGTGGAATCGCTGGAATCTATGACCGAGGGGGCGACTGCGACGCTGCAGGCGTCTCGCGGATGCTCGACGTGCAGGCGCACCGCGGGCCCGATGGCTGCGGCACGTGGGCTGACCCGGGAATCGTCCTGGGGCACCGGCGGCTGGCGTTCCTGGACCTGTCACACGAGGGCGCGCAGCCGATGACCTACGGTGAGGACCGCTACGTCATCACCTACAACGGCGAGGTGTACAACTTCGTCGAGCTGCGCGAGACCCTCACGCGCCTCGGCCACGGCTTCCGCTCCACCTCCGATACCGAGGTGCTGCTCGCCGCCTATGCCGAGTGGGGCCCCGACTGCCTGCACCGACTCAACGGCATGTTCGCCTTCGCGATCTGGGACCGACGCGAGCGATCCCTCTTCGTCGCGCGCGACCGCCTCGGCGTGAAGCCGCTCGCCTACACCTGGGACGGACGCCGGTTCGGGTTCGCGAGCGAGGCCAAGGCGCTCCATGCGGCCGGGCTCGCCCCGGGCGGCATGGAGCCCGACGCGGTCTATGAGTACCTCGCCCGCGGCTACACCTCCGCCGGCCGCTCCTTCCATGCAGACGTCCACGTGCTCGAGCCCGGGCACGCGATGCTGCTCACCGACGACGCGCCGCTGCGCACGTGGGAGTGGTGGACACCGGAGCGCTCCGAGGACGCCGCCTTCGGCAGCGCCGCCGAGTGGGCCGTGGCCGTCGGTGAGCTGCTCGACGACGCCGTCCGCATCCGCCTCCGGGCCGACGTGCCGGTCGGCGCGCACCTCTCGGGTGGACTCGACTCGAGCGCGATCGTCGCCGCTGCCGCGCGGCATCACACGGGCGACCAGCCCCTCCACACCTTCACGGGCGCGTTCACCGACGACGCGGCGAGCGACGAGCGGCGCTGGGCGCGCGCGGTCGCGGCGCACACGGGCGTCCAGATGCACGAGGTGGAGATCGGCGTGGACGGGCTCGCCGACCAGTTCGCGCGCATCCTCTGGCACATGGACGAGCCGATCGCCGGCCCTGGCGTGTTCCCCCAGCTCATGGTCTGCGACCTGGTCGCACAGCACCGCGTCAAGGCCGTGCTCGGCGGCCAGGGCGGTGACGAGCTGTTCGGCGGGTACCTGCGCCACCGCGCCCTGCACTACAAGCAGCGCGCGCGGAGCGGTGGCATGGCCGGTCGCGCCGGCGCCGCCTTCGAACTCGCTCGCCTCGCGCGCCGCGAGTGGCGTCGCGTCCGTCGCACGAGCACCCGCGTCCAGGACGAGCAGCTCGCACCCGCCTTCCTCTCGCGCGTCGACGCATCCGTGCGCGAGGACGTGCGTCGCGGTGCGCTCGGGTTCGCCAACGTGCGCGAGCTGATGTGGCACGACCTGCGCACCTACCTGCCGGGACTGCTCCACGTGGAAGACCGCACGAGCATGGCGGCATCGATCGAGAGCCGCACACCGCTCCTCGACTACCGGCTCGTCGAGCTCGCCCTGCGGATCCCGGAGGAGCTGCTGTTCCGCCGCAACGACCCCAAGCCGCTGCTGCGCCAGGCCGTCGCGCCGTGGCTGCCGGCCGACGTGGTCGGTCGACGCGACAAGAAGGGCTTCCCGACCCCGCTGCACTGGTGGCAGGAGCGACCCGCGCTGCGCGAGCTCGTGCTCGACCTGACGGTCCCCGGCCGCGGCTCGGCCGGCGCCGATGGCGGGTGGAGCGTGCCGGATCCCAGCGGCGGCGAGCACGTGTTCCGCGACGAGTACCTGGCCGGCGCGACCGGATTCCAGGCGAGCGAGCTGTGGACGGTCCTCACCGTCAACGGGTGGCTGTCGAGGCTCGACGCGGGCGCCTATGCGCAGCCGCGCACGACGGTCGGTCGCGCAGCCGCCTGACACCGTCCCCGAGTTGGTCGTCGTCCGCCTCGGGAACTACAGTGAACCGTGGATGGACGATGGATCACGCGCGCCCGGGGCGACGCGGAAGGGGAGACCAGATGGCGAAGACCGTGGAGCAGATCCGGGCGGAGTACGACGGCGCCGCAGGGCGCGCATTCTTCGCCGAGGGACGCTTCGCCGTCGTCAACTGCTCCTATCGCGATGGCAAGAACGGTCGCTTCGCGATCGTCGAGCTGCGTGACGGCAGCGGCTCGTTCACGGCGCGCTGCTTCGACGCCGTGCTCATCGACGGGCTCACGGCTGCCGGTGCGATCGACGCGCGCCTGAAGGTGGAGGAGTTCAACAACGCGATGAGCTGCGTGATCAACGCATGGGACGTCGCCGAGCTCACCAACGACGACGTGCTGCGGCTCGGTGGCCTCGATCCCGAGGTGCACGCACAACGCGTCTCGCAGCTCGAGCAGTGGCTCGCCGAGTGCGACGGCACCGTCTACGGCGACATCCTGCGTGCTTGCTTCACCGAGGCTGGATCCTGGGACGACTTCTGCATGGCCCCGGCGGCCGTGCGCCTGCACCACGCCGAGCCGGGCGGGCTCGTGCGACATCTCGTCGAGGTCGGCCTGGCGGGGCTGGCGCTGCTCGATTCGACCGGCGCCGAGTACGACCGCGCCTACTTCCTCGCGGGCGTGTTCCTGCACGATCTCGGCAAGCTCGACACCTACACGCTGCCGCCGACGATCCAGTACACGGCGCACGGGCAGCTCGGCGAGCACCAGATCTGGTCCACGTTCCGCCTCGCCAAGGCGTGCGCGATCGTCGGTGCGCCACGCAGCGTGGAGGCGCGGCTCGTCCACATCGTCGAGCAGGCGCACGGCGCGTACAAGCACGCGGAGTGGCAGGACGCGCTCGGACCGGAGGCCAAGGCGCTCGCCGCCGCCGACTTCTTCTCGTCGCGCCTCGGCGAGACGGAGAAGGAACGCCGCTCGCGCGAGTCGCTCGATCGCCTGCTCGGTGACGAGGCCGCAGCGGGCGCTGCCCGCGGCTTCGACTCGCTCACCG
>JAOPYU010000327.1 GCA_025964455.1 Thermoleophilia bacterium
CACGGGGCGTCGCGCGCGACGCCAGCGCCCTGCGCGCAGTGACCGCACCCCGAGCGAGACGCGGGCCCGGATCCTGGCATGGTCGATGGTGGCGGCACCGCTCATCGCGCTGGTGATATTCGGGATCATGATCTCGGGCGAGCGCGGCAACGAGCAGGTCAAGGGCAAGGCCGGCGACTCCGGAGGCCCGCTGCGCGTGGCGCAGGTGGTCGGCGCCGTGAGCTTCGACCCCGACGGTGACGGCATCGAGCACCCCGATTCGGTCGCCAACATCCTCGACTCCGATCCCAAGACCACCTGGGAGACCGAGGGCTACGACACGGGCGACTTCAACCTGCGGGCGAAGCAGGGCGTCGGCATCGTGCTGCAGCTGGACGACCCTGCGGAAGTGCGGGAGATCGCGATCGCGACGCGCCTGCCCGGCTGGACGGTCGAGGTGCGCACCTCCGACAATCCCGCCACGAAGCTCGACGGATGGACGCGCGTCTCCAAGGCAGTGCCGGTGGAGAACGGCGCGCGCATCCCGGTCGACCTCGACGGCACGGACACGACCCACCTGCTGCTGTGGATCACGCAGCTCGTCATCGACTACGACGATCCGAACCGGTACCGAGCCAGGATCGGCGATCTCAAGGTCTACGTCGCCGACGCCGCAGCCACGCCCGCGCGCGGCGAGTAGCGATTACGTACCCACGTCGTCCGCCGGCGCCGGTACCATCCACTCCCATGCGAATCCTCGTCTCACGCTGCAGCATCCGCTATGAGGGCCGGCTCGTCACGACCCTCGAATCGGGCGACCGGGTCATCCTGTTCAAGGGTGACGGCTCCGTCGTCGTGCACGCGGTGCAGGGCGCCAAGCCGATCAACTACATGCCGGGCCCGACGAGCGTCGTCGAGGACGGGCGGACGCTCACCATCACCCGCACGCAGACGGGCGAGACGCTGGCGATCGAGATCGAGGACGTCCACGCCGACACCGCCTGGGAGCTGGCCGACAGCGCCAAGCTCGTGCGCGAGGGTCGCGAGAAGGACATCCAGGCGACCATCTTCGCCACGCCGGAGGCGATCGAGGAGGGCATGGAGGCCCTGCAGCGTGAGCTGTTCACCGACGTGGGTCCCGTCGACCTGTTCTGCCGCGACGCGAGCGGCCGCACCTGCGTGATCGAGGTCAAGCGCGTGCGCGCCGTGGCGGCTGCGGTCGAGCAGCTGAACCGCTACATGGACGAGGTCCAGAAGAACCCCGCACATGCCCCCGCCCGCGGCATTCTGGTCGCGCCCGAGCTCGCACCGCAGGCACGGGTGCTGCTCGAGAAGTGGGGCTACGACTTCATCGCACTCGACGAGGTGCTCGCGCGCTGCGTCGATGGCGAGGAGTTGATGCGCCTTTTCTGAGGCGTCGACCGCGGTTCGCTTCCGCGTTGCGGAATCGAACTGCAGTCGACGCGGGCTCGTCTAGTGGTGACGGTGTTGCCGCGATCCGTCTAGTGGTGGCCGTTCGCGCCGGCGTCCTTGACCGCGCCCGGGCCGGGCTTGCCGTCTCCTGCCAGGAGCATGCCGACAGCACCCTTCGAGGCGTGGTTGAACTGGTGTGTGACGAAGGGGAACTGTCCCTCGCCGACCATCCGCATCTCGAACACGCCGCTGCCCGACGCGGGGATCGCCAGCGCCTGGCGACCGTACGTCGCGTTGCGTGGATTGCCGTCGGCGAACACCCGGTCGAACACCGTGCCGACCACGTGGAAGCTGCTGACTTCGCTCGGGCCGGCGTTGAGCACGAACAGCCGCACGTTGGCGTCCGCCTTGACCTTGATCGGCTCCGCGGCGTACTGGCTCGGGATCCCGTTGAAGGCCATCTCCTTCGGGATGTTCGCGTCGATGTCAGCGGTCGACGCGTAGAGCTCAGACTGCGTGATCGCGTACTCCGGCATCGGTGCGCCGAAGCCCTCCTTCGGCTGCACGATGAGCATGCCGTACATGCCCATGCCGATGTGGTGGAGCACCGGCGCCGTGGCGCAGTGGTACATGAACACGCCGGGATACTCGGCCGTGAACGTGTACTCGCCTGCCGTGCCCGGCTGGACCTGGATATGCCCGCCGCCGAGTGTCAGCCGCGACGCGTGGTGGTCGATGCTGTGGACGAACTTGCTGGTCTTGTCGTTGCGGATGCGGATCGTCACGCGATCGCCCTGCACCACGCGCATGACCGGACCCGGGACCGTGTTGTTGAAGGTCCACATCTTGTAGGTGGTCGTGCCGACCTTGATGACCTTCTCGGTGGTGACGAGGTCGAACGTCTTGGGGCCCGGCTTCACCGGCGCCGTTGCCGGGTTGAAACGCTTCAAGGTGATGTCGGGCTTGGCATCGGTGACGCGCTCGGTCGGCGCGGCAGCGCCGCCACCGCCGTAGCCGCCTGCGCCCTGGGTCGCGGCAACGGGCGTGGCCGCTGATGCCTTCGAGGTACCGGACCCCTCTTCACGGGAGGAGGCGATGAAGGCGATCCACACCGCTGCGACCGCAGCGATCACGGCGAGTACGCAGAGCGGCGCGAGGATCTCGAAGTCGTGGCGGTGCTGGCTCGCATCAGTGCCGGAGTGGCGTGGCGTGTCGGTGTCCTGGTGCATGTGGTGTGTCCTCTCGGGTGGTCCACCACATCGTCGTCTCGGGCGCGGGGCGCGTCGACGGGGGTGTCCCGCGCACGGCTGCGGCATTCCCACATGCCATTCGGGCCGGTGCTCGCTACGGTGGGGACGTGAAACGAAGCACGCACCTCATCCCGTTCTCGCATGACCACCAGCACGCGCTGGCGCGGGCGCTCCGGCTCCGACGCAGCGGGTCGGTGGACGCGGCGGCACGCGGGGCTCTTGCCCGGTCGGCGGTCGTGTTCCACGACGACGTCCTAGGCCCCCACGCGCTGGAGGAGGAGGCGCTCATGGCGCGCGCGCTGTGCCGATCGCAGGACTCGAGGCTCGCGGACGCCAATGACCGGCTGCTGGAAGAGCACGCGCTCCTGCAGTCGCGGATCGAGCAGCTGCGCGGGGCGCTCGCGGGAGGCGATGTCCCGGGCGCGGCGTCGCTCCAGGGCCTCGGCGCCGAGCTCGCGGGCCACGTTCGCTGGGAGGAGCGGACGCTGTTCCAGCTCCTGCAGGGGCTGTTCGGCGACGGGCTCGCGGATCTGGTCGAGGTGACCGACGATGCGAGCTGACGTGACGGTCCACACGTGCGATCTCTCAGCGGTGGCACGCTCCGCAGCCGGGACGGCGTGGTCGCGCGAGACCGAGCAGCTCGATGCCACGCTGCTCGCCTGGCCCGCGGGACATGTCGTGGAGGAGCACGTCAACACGGAGCGCGAGGTCCTGCTCGTCGGGGTCGCGGGGCAGGCCGCCGTCGAGGTGGACGGCGAGGTGCACGAGCTCCGGCCCGCGACGATCGTGCTCATCCCACGAGGTGCGCGGCGCCGCATCGAGTGCGGCGCCGCGGGCTCCAGCTACCTGTCGGTCCACGTCGCGCGCGGACCGCTCCAGCTCAGGCCGCGTGCTCGGCAGTGACCGTGCTGGGCGGCGTGGTGATGCGTCGCGGCGCGCCTGCTGGTGCTGCGGCTTCACGCGCGGTGACCACGGAGTGGTCACGGTCGCCGTCGAGTGCCATCCACATCGCGAAGCCGATGAAGGGCGCGAGCAGCAGCACGAAGCCGTACATGACGATGATGGGAATGGCCTCTCGCATGAACTCGCTCATCGGGTGCTCCAGTCAGGTCAGATCGTGCCGTGCACCCAGATGATCGGCTGACGTCAGTCGCTGGTCATGCGTAGAACCCCGCAATCGATTGCCGCGATGCCCGCGATGAGCCGGGCCGAGGCGGGTAGGGGGTCGGTATGGACGAACCGCCCGCTACAGCTTCACCCACGCGTTGCGCGCGCCGCGCGTCGCATGCCGCGCATGCGCTGCGGAACCACCTCGCCACCCTCCACGCAGCAGCGACGCTCATCGACGACGAGGAGATCCGAAAGGGAGTGACAAGCGCGACCGGTGCGTTGCGGATCGAGGTCGAGCGCCTCGTGGTTGCGGCGCGCATCGATCTCGCACGACGTCCCGAGCATGGGCGCGTTCCGATCGGCGAGCTGCTGGACTGGGCGGCGCGTCGTGCACGGCGGGAAGGCGCGCGTCCGGGCTGGGTGGTCCAGCCCTCGGAGGTGTCGGTCGAGGGCCCCGTGCCGTGGCTCGAGCGGCTGCTCGCCGACGTGCTCCACGAGTCGCGCTCCGGCGCTGATCTCGCCGTGGCGATCGCCGGCGCCGATGCCCACGTCGTGCTCGAGGTGGCCGTCGCGATCGAGCCGGATCGGGTCGCCCTGCTCGACGAGATCGCACGGGCATGTGGTGGCCGGTGCAGGAGCGGCGATGCCGCCACGATCATCGAGCTGCCCCGGGCGAGCTAGGACCCGGTGGTGTCGCCCTGCGGCGCGAGGCTGGCGAGGAGGCCGTTGAGCTCATCGAAGTCGACGGGCTTCTCGAGGAAGGCATCGCAGCCGATCGAGGACGCCAGCGACCTCGCGTCGTGCATCGTGCTGGCGCTCACGACCACGATCGGCAGGGTCGCCGTCCGTGCATCCGCCCGGAGCGCTCGCGCGACGTCGAACCCGGAGAGCTCCCCTGGCATGCGCAGGTCGAGCAGCACGAGGGCAGGGCGATCGTCGAGCGCGGCGTCGAGCCCCGTCCGCCCGTCACCAGCCTCCTCGACCAGGTACCCGGCGCGCTCGAGCACGCGTCGCATCATGCGTCGCGCCGCGGCATCGTCGTCCACGAGCAGGATGCGCGGCGCGACCGTCATGCCCCGGCCCCCGCGTCGACGCGCACCCGCGGGAGGCGGATCGTGACCGTCGTGCCGACGCCCGGCTCCGACGCCAGAGAGGCCGTCCCGCCGTGCAGCTCGGTGAGCATGCGGGTGATCGCGAGCCCGAGGCCTGCGCCCTCCTTCGGTCCAGGCGTCCTGCCCTGGGCGGCCGCCGACTGGTAGAAGCTCTCGAAGATCCGTGGCTGGTCCGCGATGTCGATCCCCGAGCCCGTGTCGCGGATGTCGATCACGACGTGGCCGTCCTCGTCCGCGGCTCGCAGGGTGATCGAGCCCGAGTCCGTGAACTTCGCGGCGTTGCCCATGACGTTGAGCAGGATCTGGCGCACGCGCACCGGGTCGCACTCGAGCATCGGGTCGCCGAGACCGGCGCAGTCGGCGACCAGCTCGACACCGGCCGAGGTCGACGGACGCACGCCGGCGAGCACCGCATCGACCAGCTCGCGCAGGTCGACCCGCTCGTAGGACAGCTCGACGCGCCCCGCCTCGATGCGCTGCAGGTCGAGCAGCTCGGCGATCAGCGCGAGCAGGTGCTCGGAGGAGTCGCGGACGATCTCGAGGTCCTCCACCTGCTCGCCCGACAGCGAATCCGGTTCATCGAGCAGCAATCTCGTGTAGCCGATGATGGTGTTGAGCGGGCTGCGGAGTTCGTGGCTCATGTTCGCCAGGAACTCGCTCTTGTGACGACTCGCCTCGGCGAGCTCGGCGGCGGTCCGCTGGAGCTGCTCGTTGAGTGCCGCGTTGTCGATCGCGATCGCCGCCTGCGATGCGAGCGTCGCGACCAGCTGCTCGTCCTCGGCGCTGAACTCGTCGGCAGTGCGCTTCTCCGTCAAGTAGATGCGCCCGGCGACGGCGCGGGAGGTGACGATCGGCACGCCCAGGAAGGATGACATCGGCGGGTGGTGGTCGGGGAAGCCGGCGCTCCTGGGATGATCCTGGAGCGTTCGCAGGCGGAGCGGTCGCGGATCATCGATCAGGACGCCGAGGATTCCGCGGCCGCGGGGCAGCTCGCCGATGCGCGCGTGGAGCTCCTCGTCGATGCCGACCGTGATGAAGCGGTCGAGCTCGCCGCTCACCGGATCGATCACGCCGAGCGCGCCGTAGCGCGCGTCCGTGAGCTCGATCGCATGCTCGACGATGCGTCGCAGCACGCCCTCGAGCGTTCGCTCGCTGCTGAGCGCCTTGCCCGCCTCGACGAGTGCCTGCTGCTGGCGCTCGTGCCGGGCGAGGTCGTCGCGCTTGTGGAGCCTGCCGATCCCGACCCCCGCCTGCCGAGCGAGCAACTCGAGTGCGTTTCGCCAGCCCTCGACGGTCGGGTCGACGACGTCGATGTGCCCGTGCCACTCCTCCGGCTCCGTATCGACGTGGACCAGGTCGACGCGCTCGCTCGGACGCCCCTCGATCGGATCGCCACAGGCGTGGCTGCCGAGCCGCCCCGCGTATTCGACCGCGACCGCGGATGCACCCGAGAGGGCGCGAGCCCAGCCCACGACCGTCCGGCAGCACGACTCGATGTCGGTGACGACCGCGAGTTCGATGCCGGCCTCGGCTGGTGAACGTGTGTCGGGCATGGACCAATCATGCCCGAACGGTGCCCGACGGGTCCGCGACGACGAGGCGCTCTGGCAGGATGGAGCCATGGATGCACCGCCCCCGGCTCCCGAGACCCACGCCGCAACGCGCGTCGTGCTCGTGGACGACCACGCGCTGGTGCGTGCCGGGCTCCACCGGTTGCTCGATGACGCGGGCATCGAGGTCGTGGGCGAGGCGGGAACCGGCAAGGCGGCGCTCGAGATCGTCGAGATCAAGCGGCCCTCGGTGGTCGTGCTCGACATCGAGCTGCCCGACGTGGACGGCATCGAGATCGTCGAAGCGGTCCAGCGGGCGGGTCGCGGCTCCAAGGTGCTCGTGCTCAGCATGCACGACACCACTGACCACGTGGAGCGCGCCTTCGCCCACGGCGCCGACGGCTACCTGGTCAAGGACGCCGCCGAGGGCGAGCTGGTCGCGGCAATCGAGGCGATCCAGGCGGGCGAGCGGTACCTGTACCCGCCGCTCGGCGCCGCGATGATCCGGGCGGCCGTCGCACCGCCGGCGGATCCGCTCACCGACCGCGAGCGCGAGATCGTCCGGCTGCTGGCGCTCGGGCACACAAATACCGAGATCGCCGGGCTGGTCCACCTGAGCGTGCGGACGATCGAGACCCACCGGGCCCACGCCATGGCGAAGCTCCGGCTCGGCAGTCGCGCCGAGCTCGTGCGCTGGGCGCTCGATCGAGGACTGCTCGAATCCGGGGCGAGCTGACGCTGCGGACTATCCGCAGCGGGTTGCGACGAGCTGCGGATGTGATCGGGTCGCGAACGGTCGATGGTGGGGTTGTTCGACCCGCCCGCTCGAGGAGACCCGCATGGCTGCCGTCGCCGCTTCACCCAGTGCCGCTCGCCGCCGGATCCTGGTCGTCGGTGGCGGGGTTGCCGGCGCGGAGACGGCGCTCACCCTGGCGCTCGGCCTGCCCGAGGACGAGATCGTGCTCGTGTCCCGATGGCCCGCGGTGCGCGTGCTCCCCGAGCTCGTGTACGTCCCGTTCGGGGTGAACCCTCGCAGGATCGACCTTCCCCTCGACGCGCTGGCGACATGCGGGGTGCGCGTGGTCGTGGCCGAGGTGACGTCGATCGACGCCGAGCACCGGACGGTGACGACGACCAAGGGCGTGTTCGAGGCCGACGTGCTCATCGCCGCGCCAGGTGCGCAGGCGATCGATGGCGGACACCGTTCGCTCCGCACGCTCGATGACGCGCTCCGGATCCGTGCGGAGCTCGCGGATACCTGTGCGCGGGCCGCGGCCGGCGAGCGACGCAGCATCGTCATTCGCAGCGCGGCCGAGCACGCA
>JAOPYU010000349.1 GCA_025964455.1 Thermoleophilia bacterium
CTGATCGGCCGCGGGACCGTCTCCACGTACCCGCGCCACATCCGCCAGCTCTTCGGCCTGCGCCAGTCGCGCGTGACCGATGCACTCGTGCGCTGGCCGCTGCGCTGGGCGAACGGTCACCTGTACCGGCACCCGCGACACGCGGTCGCCCTGCTTCGGTTCCTGTCTCCGTCGACCGTGCCGATCGTGGCTCCCGTGCTGCTCGGGATCCCCGCCGAGCGAGACGAGACCGTCACGCCGCGCGAGGCGCAGCGCCGCGCCGGCGTGGACGTGCCCGCCGAGGCGCACCCCGAGTTCCGGGCGCGCCAGCGCGAACGCGTGTTCACGCATGGCGAGGCCCCGAGCGACGCCGGACTCATCGAGTCGCAGCAGCACTTCGGGGCCCTCGACCCAAACCAGGCAGGCATGCCCGCCTGACGGTCACCGGTGTCAGTCGAGCGCGCGGTACTCCGGTAGCGAGCGGAAGAACTGCTCGTTGTTCACGTGCTCGCCGTCGACGCTGAGGATCTGTTCCACGCCGCGATCGGTCCAGTGCTGCGACGGGTCGCTGTGGTCACGGATCGCCCCCTGGCGGAACCGATCGAGCTCGTCCGGGTTGAGCCGACCGTCGCCGACCTTCGGCATGGTCTGCCCCGGCAGCGGCGGGCCGTAGGTGTCGAGCGTCTTCTCGTCGAAGCCCGTGATGCCGCCCTTGAGCTCGGCGCGCGTGAGGCGCGAATCGCCGTTGGCGTCGCTGTCGCGGAAGAACTCCACCATCGTGTGGAGCGTGCCGACGTCGCCCGTGATGCGCTCGTCGGTGCCGAACTCCTGGCCGGAGCCGAGCTGGATGACCCCGTCGTGGCTGTGGTCGTACGCCTTCATGTAGCGATCGACCATGCCGTCGATCTTGGGAAACTCGACGTAATTCTTGTGGGTCTCGGGCCACGACTGTGTGTCAGTCGGGCGCTGCGGGCCGGTCGGCGGATCGTCGAGCTGCACGTCGTCGTTCGGTGGCTTCGGCGCAGGCCCGGGCTCGGGCGACGGGACCGGATGCGGACCGTGGCCCACCGGCGTGCCGCCGCCCTCGTCATCGTTGGTCAGTGCGCCGTGGAGCGCGATTCCAGCGCCGACGGCGCCTCCGACTCCCAGGCCGAGTGCGATGCCGAGTGCAGGCGTGATCTTCATGGTGGTACCCCCGATGTCCCGAGCGGCCATCCCAGCCGCTGCCCATCGGAGTGTCGACGGAACCAACCAGTCCGTAACGCCCCGCGTGGGAAGATAGGTGGGATGCCCCGACGCCCTCCACACAACCGCCGACACACCGCCGCACGGGCATCAGCGCTCGTGCTCGTTGGTCTCGCCACGGCGCGCCTCGCAAGGGGCCGACGTGTGGCCGCCACGCCGATCGCGGACGGACTCGACTCGTGGGAGCGCACCGTGCGTCGCACATGGCGCACCCTGGCCAGCGCCGCCGAGCGGACCATCGCTCGCATCGACGCGGTTGGCGAGCCCGCGCCGGGGCTCGGCGCAGGGTGCGCGCCCGTGCTCGTGTTCGGCGGCTACGCCAATCACGAGAGCGCGGTCGGCGCGATCGCACGCTCGCTCGCGCGCGATGGATTCGACGTCCACACCATGACCATTCCGGGCCACGGGATGGGCGACGTGCGCGAGCAGCGGCTTGCCGTGCGGCGGCGCGTCGAGCAGGTGCGTGCGGCGACCGGAGCCGACCGCGTCGACCTGGTCGGCTACAGCCACGGCGGCTACGTGGCGCGGGCAGCCGCGCAATTCGACGGCGGCGACGCCTCGATCGGCAGGGTCGTCACCCTCGCCACGGCGAACGCCGGATTCGACTTCGGTCGGTTCAACGCCGTCGCGGATCGGATCCTGCCGCTCGCGGTGCGCCAGGTGCGGCGCGGCAGCGAACTCATCGAGGAGCTGCTCGCCACGGGCGTCCATGCCGACGTCGTGGCGATCGGATCACACGGCCACGACCTGATCATCCCGGCGCGTTCGGGCGTGATCGAGGGCAAGCGCTTCGTCGCGATCGACGAGGGCCGCCGCCTCGGGCCGCTCTCGCGCGTGACGCACCTGCGCGTGCTCACCGATGCGCACGCCTACGAGCTGCTGCGCGGCGTCCTCGCGGGCGCCTGAGCAGCCGCGGCTGCGCGGGGGCGGCAGCGCGGGGCTACTTGGCGCGGAAGTAGGAGACCTTCGAGCCGACCTTGCCGCCGGCGGCCACCTTGATGACGAGCTTCAGCTTGGCGCCGTCCAGCTTCTCGGAGACCTTGATGTCGCTGCAGTACACGCGGGTGGACGTCTTGGGGATCGTGTACGTGATGACCTTCTTCTGCGCGCCGACGAGGCGGGTGCCGTTGTAGATCGCGCACGTGGCGACGGCCTTCTTCGCGTTCGTGACGAAGGAGCCGGTGATGTTCGTGGCCGTGATCAGGCTGTACTGGATGAGCGACTGCGGGCCCATCGCGAGCTGTGTCGGGACGACGAACGACTGCAGCGGGGTGTAGCCGCGAGCCTCGAAGTCGGGGGTGCGCCAGTAACCCACGTAGAAGTAGTTGCCGGCGTAGAGCACGTGGTCGACGGTCGCCGACGTCACCGCGTCGAGCTCGCTCAGGAAGTCGCCACCGGACGTCGAGACGAGGTCGCCCTCGGCGGTCAGGGCGCCGGAGCTGCCGATCGAGATCCAGTGCATGGTCTCGCCCGTCGGACCGTTGGTCCAGGTGAGCGTGGGCTTGCCCGTCGCGATGCTGGCGGCGGTCGGGCCGGTCAGGACCGGCGGGGTCGCGGCGAGCGCCGAGGACGCGGTGAGCATCGTCAGGGCGAGTGCGAGCACGAGGATTCGAGCGAACATGGAGCGACGTCCTTGCAGAGGGTCATGGCCGGAGAGCGGCGATCATACGACACAGGTCGGCGCGGGATCCACCCGACTTGATCCGGCGCTCGGATCAGCCGCGCGCGCGGCCGATGTCGTTGTCCAGGCCGATGAAGAACAGCAGCAGCACGAGCGCGAGCCCGACCATCGAGTAGCGCTCGAACGCGGCGCGCGGCATCGGACGTCGGCGCACGGCTTCGAGCAGGCCGAACAGCAGGTGGCCGCCGTCGAGCGGCAGCAGCGGAAGCAGGTTCATCACCGCCAGAATGAGGCTGATCACCCCCACATAGCGCAGGATCTGTCCGGCCTGGTCGACCTCGTCGGAGACCTGGACGATGCCGACGACGCTCCCGACGTCCTCCCGGATCTCCTTGTCGAAGAACACGCGTGGCAGGCGCGACAGGTTGCCCCACGTCACCTGGCGGATCTCCGTGCCGGCGACCTTGAGCCCGCGCCACACGCCGATCCCCTCGCGACCGCTCACCTGCACCTCGAGCTGCGAGCCGCGTGGCAGCAGCACGCCGATGCGAGGCCGATCCTCGCCGTCGCCCGAGGCCGCGCCGTCGCCATCGAGCCTGCGCGGCGTGATCGTCTTCGTGACCTCGTCGCCGTCGGTCGTGCGCCACGACATGCGGATCGGCTTGCCGACGCCCTTCACGACGCGCTCGTTGAAGTCGTTGACGTCGGTGCCGACCACATCGCCGTTCCAGCCCGTGATGCGTGACTGCTTCGTGAGACCCGCCTCGGCCGCCGGGCTCCCCTGCTCCACCCCGCCGAGTCGGAACGGTTCAGTGATCTCATAGGTCGGGATCCAGAAGGCGTAGAAGCCGGTGAGCACCACGAGCGCCACGACCAGGTTCACGAACGGGCCGGCGAAGATCACGGTCATCCGGCGCCACAGCGACGCGCGCCAGTAGGCCTGCGGGTGGGCGTCGTCGAGCAGGGCCTCGACGCGCTCGCGTGAGCTGTCGAGTGTCGCTCGCGCATCGCCCTTCTCGGGCGCATCGGCTGCCACGCGCGCGAGCACGTCGCGCACCTCGCCGAGTGGGGCGAGCAGCCCGTCGGGGCCATCGGCGTGTGCGATCGAGCGCCGCGCCGCGTCCAGCACGAGGCGGTCGTCGCCGTCGACGAGCGGCAGGACCTTCTCGTACTCCCAGCCGAGTCGCTCGGAGACCTCGCCGGGCTGGGGCGGGAACATCCCGGGGAGCTTCACGAAACCGCCCGCGGGAATCGCGCCGATGCCGTATTCCACCTCGCCGATCTTCCGCTTGAACAGCGCGGGCGGGAAGAACACGTAGAACTTCGTGGCGCGCACCCCGACCGCGCGCGCGGCCAGGAAGTGTCCGAGCTCGTGGACGACCACGAGCAGGATCAGGGCGACGATGACGAGCGCGAACGACATGCCCCTGATCTTGTCAGATGGGCCGCGTGGGTTCGCGGCGGGCCCGACGCAGGGCCCGTGCAACGCCGCGGCGCCGCCCGCCGACACTCAGGTGGACGGTTTGCATCGCTGGTTGGGGGACGGGCGCATGTCGGGATTCATCGGGGGACTCACGGGTGGTCGCATCGCGATCGCACTCGGCACGATCGGCGTTGGCGCGCTGGTGGGCGGCGCCGTCGCCGACACCAAGGGCACGGACGTCGGATCCGGCGCCCTCATCGGAGGCCTCTCGGCAGCGGCGGGCATCGCCCTCCTCTTCGGCGGCATGCACGCATTCGGGCGATTCGCGCGCCCATCAGGCACCGCGGCGTCGCTCGCGGCGAGCGCCGGAGCCCGCCAGCTGACCCCGCTGGCGACCACGATGGCTTCCACCTCACCGACGATCGCCAACGCCACGGCTGCGGCGACCCGCTCGCTCACCACGACGTCTTCACTCGTCTCGCTCGCTTCGCGCCCGAGCCTGTTCGCGCCGCTCGCGGCGACCGTGCCGGCGATCGCGCGCACGCCGATCCTGCCGATGGCAGCGCCCGCCGCCGGAATGGGATCCACGTTCGTGGACGCCCTGCGCATCTTCGTGCGCTGAGCAGGTCGCGCCGGCGCCGCCCGCCGTGTGTGCAGGCATTTCATCCACGAGTTCCCGAATCGTCCGCCTCGGGATGGACAAAACCGGAACTCAGACGCGTGCTGCGAGCGCGGTCTGCGCAGCAGCCCGTGCCCGCGCATCGAGCTCGTGCGCGGCCTCGAGCGACTCGGGCGAGTCCCTCGCCTCCACGTGGTCGAGCGCGGCCTCGACGACGTCCGCGATCTCGAGGAACCCGAGCCCGCCGTCGAGGAACGCGGCCACGGCGACCTCGTTCGCAGCATTGAGGACGCACGGGGCGCCGCCACCGAGGCGTGCCGCGTCCCGCGCGAGGCGCAGGCACCGGAAGGTCGCCATGTCCGGCTCCTCGAAGGCGAGCGACGGCATCTCGGCCAGGTCGAGCCGCCGCGCCGCCGCCACGGCGGGGCGCACCGGGTGGTGCAGCGCCCATGCGATCGGTACGCGCATGTCCGGCCACCCGAGGTGGGCGAGCAGCGATCCGTCGCGGTGGCGCACCAGTGCGTGCACGATGCTGTCGGGATGGACGATGACCTCGACCTCGCGCTCGGGCAGTCCGAACAGGACCATCGCCTCGATGAGTTCGAGCCCCTTGTTCATGAGGGTCGCCGAATCGATCGTGATCTTGCCGCCCATCGCCCAGGTCGGGTGCTGCAGCGCCTGCGCCACGGTCACGTCGGCGAGCTCGCCGCTCGTGCGCCCCCGGAAGGGCCCGCCGCTCGCGGTCAACACGAGCGATTCGATCTCATCCGGCGCGCTCGACCCGATGCACTGCTGCAGCGCGGAGTGCTCGCTGTCGACCGGGATGATCGACGCTCCCGTGCGCGCCGCAGTCGACATGCACAGCGCGCCCGCCGCGACCAGGCTCTCCTTGTTGGCGAGCGCCACGTCGATGCCGCGATCGAGCGCCGCCAGGGTCGCTTCCAGCCCGCTGAATCCGACGACGGCATTCAGCACCAGGTCAGGCTCGGTGCGCTCGATCAGCTCGACCACGCTCGCGGCGGTCGTCACCGCGTGCGCGCCATCGCCGGCCGCTCGTCGCACCTGCGCCGATGCTTCCGCGTCCGCCAGGTGGACATGCTCGACTCCGAACGCGGCCGCCTGCTCGAGCAGCGGCTCCCACGACGTGCCAGCCGCCAGCCCGACGAGCTCGAGCCCGCTCGAGCCCACCGGTTCACCCGCGAGCACGTCGAGCGCCTGCACGCCGATCGACCCGGTCGAGCCGAGCACCAGCACCCGCCGCGTCGTCACAGGGCACCCGCGAAGAAGCACCCGACGTACATCACGGGGATGGCCATCACGAGCGCGTCGATGCGGTCGAGCATGCCACCGTGCTCGCCGAGGATCGCACCCGAATCCTTGACCCCGGCACTGCGCTTGAGCAGCGACTCGAACAGGTCACCGAGCGGCGTCACGAGCGCGACGGCGATGCCGATCCCGAACGCCTCCTTGCCTGAGAACTCCGGGGTGTCGACCAGGAAGTGGCCGTACCACATGACGAAGGTGCCCACGAGCACGCCACCGACGAATCCCTCGATGCTCTTGTTGGGGCTGATGCGCGGCGCCAGCTTGTGCCGACCGAACATGCGCCCGAGCGTGTACGCGCCCGTGTCGTTGAGGAACACCGATGCGATGAGCAGCGTCAGGATCCCGAAGCCGTGCTCGCTCTGGCGCAGCACCACGGCGAGGCCGGCGGCCGGCGCCAGGTAGGCCACGGGCATGAGCGTCGCGAGGATCGACGTGATCGGCTCCGCGCGCTCGACCGAGATCCCCTGGAAAGTCATCAGCAACGGCACGGCCGCCAGCATGGCCAGGAAGATCCCCGGCTCGCTCAGCTGCCACGCGAGGAGCGGAGCGAGCCCCACGGGCACGAAGGCGGCGGGGACAAAGGGCGCCTGCGGGCGGAGCATCTGGCAGAGCTCGAGCGCTGCGATGCCGACCGCGCCCGCCAGCAGGATCGCCAGCAGCAGGCTGTCGGCGAAGCTGCTCCACAGCACCAGGTACAGGATCGGCACGCCGATCGCCGCGACGATGAGCCGGCTCTTCACGACGTCGCCGCCTTGGTCGAGGCGCGCCCACCAAATCGGCGCTCCCGGGTCGAGTACACCGCCAGGGCGCTGCGCAGGTCCGCCTCCCCGAAGTCGGGCCAGAGCGTGCCCGAGAACACGAGCTCGGAGTACGCGGACTGCCACACCAGGAAATTGGAGGTGCGCTGCTCGCCGGCCGTGCGCACGATCAGGTCGGGGTCGCCGAGCTCGGGTCGGTACAGCTTGGCGCGCAGCGTCTGCTCCGTCAGCGCTTCGGCATCGCCGCCGGCGTCGGCGATGGCGGCCTTCGCAGCGTCGACGATCTCCGCGCGTCCACCGTAGGCGAAGGCGATGCAGAGCGTCATCGTCGGCGTGTCGGTGGCGGTCAGCTCCTCCGCCCAGCGCATGCGTTCGCGGATCTCGTCCCCGAGCAGCTCGCGACGCCCCATGAAGCACATGCGCGCACCACGCCCGCGCAGGATCGGCGCCTCGCGCTCGACCTGGTCCAGGAACAGCTCCATGATCCCGGCGACCTCCTCCGGGTCGCGCCCGAAGTTCTCCGTCGAGAAGCCATAGACGGTCAGCTCGCTCACGCCGAGCGCGAGCGCCGCCTCGGTGGTGCGGTTGAGCGCGTCGGCACCGGCGCGATGGCCTTCGGTGACGCTGACGCCACGCTGCTCGGCCCAGCGACCGTTGCCATCCATGATGATGGCGACGCGGACGCCCGTCGGAAGCGCCCCTTCGATGTCGGAGGCGCCAGGAGGCATCAGACCTCCATGATCTCCGCTTCCTTGGACTTCAGGGCGGCATCGATCAGCGCGACGTGCTCGTCCGTGACCTTCTGGATGTCGCCCTCGGCGCGTCGCACCTCGTCCTCGGTCTCCTCGCCAGCCTTGAACTCCGCGATCGCGTCGCGGCGGATGTTGCGCACCGCGATGCGTCCGTCCTCGGCCATCTTGCGCGCGAGCTTGACCATGTCCTTGCGACGGTCCTCGGTGAGCTCTGGCACGGGCAGGCGGATGAGCACGCCGTCGTTCGCCGGGTTGAAGCCCAGGTCCGCGTCGGCGATGCCCTTCTCGATGTCCTTCATCGCGCTCTTGTCGAACGGGGTGACGGTGAGCAGGCGCGGCTCGGGGGCACCGATCTGCGCGAGCTGCTTGAGCGGCGTCGCCGTGCCGTAGTAGTTGACCATCACGCGGTCGAGCAGCGCGGGATTCGCGCGCCCGGTGCGCAGCGACGTGAAGTCGTGGCGCGTCGAATCGACGCTCTTCTGCATGCGCTCACGCGCGTCGGCGATCGTATCTGCTGCTGCCATGGTTCAGGCCTCCTGGGGGACGAGCGGCGGAGCGTCGGCGTGCACGAGCGTGCCGAGGCGCTCGCCGCGAGCGATCTTGGCGATTGCGTCGGATGCGTCCATGTCGAACACGTGGATCGGCATCCGGTGCTCGGCGAGCAGGGCGAACGCTGCGGCGTCCATCACCTTGAGCCCGTGCACGAGCGCATCCTGGTACGAGACTTCCTCGAGGAACCGGGCGTTGTCGCCATCCGCGCCGCGCGGGTCGCGATCGAACACGCCGCGCACGCCGTTCTTGCCCATGAGCAGCGCGTCGGCCCCGATCTCGAGCGAGCGGAGCGCGGCGGCCGTATCGGTGGTGAAGAACGGGTTGCCGGTGCCGCCGGCGAACACGACGACGCGGTCGCGGTCCAGGTGGTGCAGCGCCTTGGCTCGGATGTAGGGCTCGGCGACCTCGTGGACCGGCAGGGCACTCATGACGCGGGTCGGCACGCCGGCACCCTCGAGCCCGTCCTGGAGCGGCAGGGCGTTGAGGATCGTCGCGAGCATGCCCATGTAGTCGCCGGTGGCTCGATCCATGCCGAGCTCGGCCTGGCTCGCACCGCGCAGGAAGTTGCCGCCGCCGACCACCACGGCTACCTGGATGCCGGCCTCGCGCAGCTGCGCGACCTGGCGGGCGACTTCGCGCACGCGCTCCATGTCGACGCCGGCGCGCTGCGTGCCCATGAGTGCTTCGCCGCTCAGCTTGAGCAGTACACGGCGCAGGGTGGGGGTCGGGGAGGTGGCCATCGGGCGCGAGCCTACATCGTGCGCTGCGTCGAGCGCCGACGTGCCTCCTGCGTCGGTCGTTCAAGATTCGAGGTCATTGGTCCGATGAGCGGCGCATGTTCTCTGAAGTCTTCTCGGGCGCGTCCCGCATCGCCGCAGAGCGGCGTGGTCCCCTCATCGGCATGACCCTGCTCGCGAACGTGAGCGTGGTCGCCGCCGCGGTCGCGATGGTCACCGTGCTCGACGTCGGACTGGGTGCGAGTGAGGAGACCCCATCGGCCGTCGTGGCGATGCTCGAACTCACGTTCTTCGCCGTGGGGTTCGGACTCGTGTTGTCTGCCATGACCACCGCGAGCGTCGCGGTCGCCCTGGGCGAGTCGTTCGGTGCCGCGCTGGCGCGTGGCTTCCGCTCGCTGCCGAAGCTCGTGACGCAGCTGACCATCGCAGGATGGCCGCTCCTGGTCGGCGCGCTGGTGATCGATGTCGTGCTCTACTTCCTGCCGGGGCTCGTCCCCGTGACGATGCTGGTGCAGCTCGGGCTCTACGTCCTGTTCGGGGGTCGGTGCCTCGCGGTGATGGGCTCCGTGGCGTCTGGCAACGAGGACTGGCGTCCGGACGCGGCGCTCGAGCGCCTCGGGGGCGGATTCGCGGTTCCGGGCACACTCGCCGTCGCCGCGGCCACGCTCATCACGCTGGTCGTTTCGTTGATCCCGATCGTCGCGCTGTTCGTCGCGCGATTCATCCCGTCGGCCATCGCGTCGTTCTGGGAGCAGGTGGACGGGAGCGGTGGCACTGCCCCGCTGACCCGCATGCCTGCCCCGACGCAGGCTGGTGCCGTTGCGCCGCACGTCGTCGGCGCAGCGCCGGCCTCGTACGATCCGCGCGGGCCGATCGCTGTGGCGCCGGCGCCCGCTGCGCCAGTCGTCGGACCCGCATGGGAGGGCGTTCTGCTTCCCGGCACACCGTGGGGTTCGTGGGTCTCGCTCCAGGGCCCTGGGGTCGTCCACGTGCAGCTCAGCTGGAGCGAGGGGCCTCCCCCGAGCATCCAGCTCGCCGACGCGAGCGGGCAGTGGACGGCGCCGCCCCAGCAACCGTCCGTGAACGGTCAGGCCGTGGGAGTGACGTTCCCGGCCGGTGACACGTACCTCGGGATCGGGCTGCGGGGGGCGACCCCACAGTCGGTGCGCATCGCGACCTGGCTGCCCCCGGCCGCGGCCGGGATCGCTGCGTGACGACGAAGGGCGGCGTGCACGTGGCACACCGCCCTTCGGCGAATCACTGGCTGTTCGGCGCGCTCAGCCCTTGACGGCGAAGCGCACGAAGCGGCGCACGCGCACGGGCGCGCCGACCTTCTCGCTCACGAGCTTGGCGTAGCCCTCGATCGTGACGTCCTTGCCGAGGCGGTCCTTGGCGAAGATCCAGGGCTGCTCCACGAGCGCGACGTCGGAGAACCACTTGTCGATCTTGCCGTCGGCGATCTTGCCGCGGATGGCCTCGGGCTTGTCCTCGACCTGCTTCAGGAAGATGGAGCGCTCGGCCTCGATGACGTCGGCCGGCACTTCCTCGCGGACCAGGTACTGCGGCGACGATGCGGCGATGTGCATCGCGACGTCGTTGGCGAACGTCTCGATCTCGTCGTTGCTCGGACCCTCGACGTCGACGAGGACGCCGATGCCGGTGCCGTGCAGGTAGCGACCGATGACACCCTCCGTGCCGGCGTCGTGGTCGAAGTGCGCGACCTGCTGGATGACGATGTTCTCGCCGGTCGACGACGAGGTCTCGGCGCGAGCATCCTCCACGGTGCCGTCGGCCCAGGCCTGCGTGAGCAGCTCCTCGACGTTCTCGGGCTTGTGGTCGAGCACGTGGTGCGCGAGCTTGGTGACGAAGGCACCGAAGTCGTCGTTCTTGGCGACGAAGTCCGTGTTGCAGCCGACCTGCACGAGCGCCGCGCCGTTGGCGGTGCCGGCGATGGCGACGCGACCCTCGGTGGTGTCGCGCGCGCCGAGCTTGCCGGCCTTGGCGATGCCCTTCTCGCGCAGCAGCGTGACGGCCGCGTCGAAGTCGCCGTTGGTCTCGACGAGCGCCTTCTTGGCGTCCATCATGCCGGCCTGGGTGGCGTCGCGCAGCTGCTTGACCTGCGAGGCGGTGATCTGTGCAGTCATGTCGTGTGTCCTTTGGGAGTGATGCGTGTCACAGCAGCGGCGCCCCGTGGTGGGACGCCGCAGCCGTCAGA
Source organism: Thermoleophilia bacterium (assembly GCA_025964455.1). The sequence continues at coordinate 11,228 of JAOPYU010000349.1, forward strand.
GATCAGTGCGGGCCCGACCGGGCGCCCGCGAGTTGGATCAGGCGCCTGCGCCGACCGCTTCCGTCTCGGGAGCGACCTCTGCCTGCTCGGCAGCGAACTGCTCCGGCGTCACCATCTGGCGCGCGTCGGAGATCGCACCGGCGATGGTCTCGAGGAACAGCGAGCACGAGCGGATCGCGTCATCGTTGCCCGGCACGACGTAGTCCGCGTGGTCCGGATCGCAGTTCGTGTCGGTCAGGGCGATGATCGGGATCTTCAGGCGACGGGCTTCCTTGACACCGAGGGCCTCGTTGTTGAGGTCCACGACGACGAGGGCGTCCGGAAGGCGGGTCATGCCGGCCATGCCGCCGAGCGACTGCTCGAGCTTCGCGAGCTCGAGGAGGCGCGTCTGGCGCTCCTTCTTGCCGAGCAGGTCGAGCTGACCCTGCTCGCGCTGGCGTCGGAGCTCCTGCATGTGCGCGAGACGGTCGGAGATCGTCTTCCAGTTGGTCAGCAGTCCGCCGAGCCAACGATGGTTGACGTACGGCATGTTGACCGAGGAGGCCCACTCCTCGACGGCGTCCTGGGCCTGCTTCTTGGTGCCGACGAACAGGACCGTCTTGTCCTTGGCGGCGAGGCCACCGACGTAGTTGCAGGCCTCTTCGAAGAGCTGCTGCGTCTGGACGAGGTCGATGATGTAGATCCCGGCGCGCTCGCCCCAGATGTAGCGGCGCATCTTCGGGTTCCAGCGACGTGTCTGGTGGCCGAAGTGGATCCCGGCCTCGAGCAGCTGTCGCATGCTGACTGGTGCACTCACGTGTGCGTTCTCCTTGATGGTTCGATTGGGATGCGTATCCGGACGACCACCCAGGTACCGCAGGACCACCGATCCGGCTCTGAGCCGCTCGGTGGCACCACCCTGCGGGGGCGACGCCGGTCTCGAAGTGCTGCGCGGG
>JAOPYU010000356.1 GCA_025964455.1 Thermoleophilia bacterium
CCAGAGCAAGAACACGAGCGGCACCTTCGTCGGCGAAGGCGCCACCGACCCGACGTACAGCATCGAAGTCGGCGACACGATCAACTACAAGATCGTGGTCAAGACCGGTGGCAACACGCCTCAGGACATCACCTTCACCGATGGCAAGTGCGACAAGGACACGCTCGAGTACACGATCGGCGCCACCACCACTGCATACACGACCAAGCTCGTCGCAGTCCCGGCTGGCACCACGATCACCTTCGCGTGCGACCACAAGGCACTGCTCGCCGACGGCGACACCGTCATCAACAAGGCCAGCGTCGTCGGTCACAGCAACCTGATCGCCACCGACACCAAGGCTGACGACACCGTCACCGCCAACGTGTTCCACACAGGCATCGCGCTGGACAAGCTCGAGAGCAAGAACGGCACTGACTTCGTTGGCGCGCTCAACGGCACGCTCACGCCCAACTTCAACGTCGAGGTTGGCAACACGGTCACCTACAAGGTGCTCGTCACGACCAGCGGCAATACCGCCCAGGACGTGACGTTCACGGATGGCAAGTGCGACACCGGCACGATCACGTACAAGATCGGCAACACCGCCCCGGCTGCGTACACGACCAAGCTGCTCGCGGTGCCTGCCGGCTCCGAGATCACGTTCCTCTGCACCCACAAGGTGCTGCTCACCGACGCTGACACCCTCATCAACGAGGCAAGCGTCGTCGGCCACAGCGCGCTGATCGCCACCGACACCAAGGCAGACGACACCGTCACCGCCAACGTGTTCCACACGGGCATCGCGCTGGACAAGCTCCAGGCCAAGAACGCCTCGGGCACCTTCGTCGGCGAAGGCGCCACCGACCCGACGTTCAACGTCGAAGTCGGCGACACCATTACGTACAAGGTGCTCGTCACCACGAGCGGCAACACCGCCCAGGACGTGACATTCACCGATGGTAAGTGCGATGCGGACACGATCACATACAAGATCGGCAACACCGCTCCGGCTGCGTACACGACCAAGCTGCTCGCAGTGCCTGCCGGCTCCGACATCACGTTCCTCTGCACCCACAAGGTGCTGCTCACCGACGCTGACACCCTCATCAACGAGGCCAGCGTCGTCGGGCACAGCAACCTGATCGCCACCGACACCAAGGCAGACGACACCGTCACCGCCAACGTGCACATCCCGAAGCTGGACGTCGAGAAGACGCAGCGCATCAAGGGCTCGGGGGCGGCGTTCGCCGACACGATCGGCACGCCGATCTACGCTGGAGACACGATCGAGTACGAGATCACCGTGCGGAACACCGGCGACGTGGCACTGACCGCCACGCTCTCGGACATCGACGGCGACTCATCGGCCGTGCCGACACCGTCCGGTTGTGACGCGACGCCGACGCTCGACACGGGCAGCCTCACGCCGCTCGCGGTCGGTGCTAGCGCCGTGCTGCACTGCGAGCACGTCACGACGATCGCGGATGCCAACGGCACCGGTGGCCTCGTCACCAACACGGCGATCGCCAACGGCACGGACCTCGACACTGCCAACGCGCCGCACGTGGCTCCCGAGGACCGCGACACCGTGTCCGCACGCGTGCTCGTGACGCTCATCCGCATGGACAAGATGGTGTTCGACGCCGAGACCGGCACGTGGACCAAGTCCAACCGCGCCCACGTCGGTGACACGATCAAGTACACGATCACGGTCGCCAACGACGGCAACAACCCGCTCGACTTCGACCTGGTCGACGCCAAGTGCGCCACGACCTGGACGAGCGAGGCCGTGACCACGGGCAACTTCAAGGTCTACACGTGTGAGCACGTCATCCTCGACACGGATGCCAACCCGTACATCAACACGGCCGTGCTCGATGGCACGGACGAGGGTGGCACCGCGGTGCATCGCGAATCCAGCGCCACGACGACGATCCTCAAGCCGGCGTTCACGCTCGACAAGCTGGTACGCACGGCCGGTACTGGTGCGGCATTCTCGAAGACGAACTCGGCGCATGTCGGTGACACGCTCGAGTACCAGATCACCGTCGCGAACACGGGCAACACGACGCTCACGTTCGACCTGCTCGATCCGAACTGCGGCACGCTCAGCTCCACGAGCCCCGCTGGCCTGGACGGCGTGGACGACGTGATCGGCGTGGCCGCGACCGCGACGTACGTCTGCACCCACGTCATCACGGCGCTCGATGCCAACCCGTACCTGAACACGGTGCGGGCGACCGGCACCGACGGGCTCGGCCTCGAGACGACGAAGGAGAGCTCGGCCAACACGGCGATCCTCATCCCGGGCCTCGCGGTGGACAAGCAGGTCCGCGACGTGACGCGCAACACGCCGTTCGTCGACACCGTCGACGCCAACATCGGCGACACGCTCGAGTACCGCATCAACTACACCAACACGGGCAACGTCGCCCTGGCCCTCACGGTCCGCGACGACAAGTGCTCGCCGCTGGTGGCGCCTGCGGGCTGGAGTGGCACGCTCGGGATCGGTGCGACGGCTTCGTTCACCTGCACCCGCGTATACGTTGCGGCTGATCCGTCGCCGTTCGTGAACGTGGCCTCGGGCACGGGCACCGACATCCTCGGAGGCACGGTGACCACGTCCGACACGGCGACGGTCGTCGAGCTGCCGATCGAGGTCGCTGCACCCAAGCCGCGTGCTGCGTCGCGCCTGGTTCCGCCGAGCGGCTGCCAGCGTGGCGTGTTCCGACCGTACGTGACGGGTCAGAACATCCGGCTCGTGCAGTACTACGTCGATGGCAAGCTCGCCGCCACGGTGCGCAAGGCATCGAGCGGCAAGTGGGTCGCCCGCCTCACGACGACGAAGCTGCGCGCTGGCGTGCACCGCCTCGTCGTGAAGGTGACCTACACCGCTGCGACCGGCACCGCGCCGCGCACCATCCGCTCCACCTTCGGTGTCTGCCGGCCGCGCGTCGTGCTGCCTGCCTTCACCGGCTGAGTACGGCGCACGTGCGCGATCGAATTGAGCCGGCGTCGCCCTCCGGGGCGGCGCCGGTGGTGTTTTCGCCGCGACGGAGTTCGTCGCGGACATTGCCCCGACGACCGATCCATGGGACCCTGGAGGTACGATCCGCATGAGGACCTCCCCGATGCCCCAGCACAGCTCCACACACCGCCTCCCTGCCGCGCGCTACGCGCTGCTGCTGGCTGCGCTCATCGTGCTGGTCACGGCCGCCTTCGCGGCGCCCACCGCGAGCGCTGCAGAGCTGGCGCTGCGCCCAGTCGGCGGCTTCGGGCCGCTCGGCAACGAACGCCTCTCCAACGAGCGCACGGTCACGCGCTACGGCAGCGCGCGCTTCCAGACGCCGATCTACCGCTTCCCCGGCTCCACATCGCGCAAGATCGCGAGCCTGCGCTTCTCGACCGAGGACGGCTTCCCCGAGATCTACCTCGTGCTGCGCAGCTACGTGGATCCGACCTCGGGCCAGGTCTGGCTGCAGATCCGCGTGCCGGGGCGTCCCAACGGACGCACGGGATGGGTGCCACAGACGCGCATGGGCGACCTGCGCACGGTCGACACCTTCCTGCACATCGAGCGCGGCCGCCGCGCGACCCTGCGCAAGGGCACCAAGATCATCTGGCAGGCGCCGATCGGCAGCGGTGCGCGCAGCACCCCCACGCCGGCCGGCAACTATTACATCCGGGAGAAGTTCCGCGGCAGCGGCGGCATCTACGGTCCGTACGTGTTCGGCACGTCGGCCTACTCGGTGTTGAGCGAGTGGCCCCGCGGGGGCGTGATCGGCATCCACGGCACCAACCAGCCCGGGCTCATCCCCGGCAGCCCGTCACACGGGTGCGTGCGCGTGCGCAATGCCGCGATCACCAAGCTTTTCCACCTGATGCCTGTCGGAACCCCGCTGCTCATCACGTGAGGTTCCGCAGCCTGCAGACTGTCGCCCTGCTGGGCTGTGCCGTGCTCGCGCTGGCGCCTGCGAGCAGCGCCCTTGCCACACAGAGCAGCGATGCCATCGGCGCCGTGAACACCATCCGCGCCCAGGTCGGCGTCGCACCGATCGTCGACGATCCGCTGCTCGCGAGCGACTGCGCCGCCCATGCGACCTGGATGTCCACACACCGGACGATCTCGCATGAGCCGACGGTCGATGCCACCCCGACGATCATGGATGCAGCCAAGCACTCGGTGCTCGCGGTGCGGATCCCGGGGGCTGCCCAGACCAGCGTGGAGTCGATCCACTGGCTTCGCGGCGCACCGCTGCATCTGCAGCAGATCCTGCACCCGGCGCTCACGCGCAGCGGCTACGCATGGGTCGACGGGTGGTCGTGCATGGCGGTCCGCGACTTCACCCTGCGTCCGCTGCTGTCGATCACGGATCGATCGCGCGGGATGAACGAGATCACGACCTGGCCACCGGCCGGCGCCGTCGGGGTCGCGACGTCCGAGGACACGCACGAGGAGGCGCCGTCGCCGAACGAGCTGATCGGGCTGCCGCACACCCAGGTGACGGGGCCGTACCTGCTCGTGTTCGCTGCGGGCTTCGGCGCGAACCCCTCGTGCGCGGGCACGCGGATCGTCTCGGCGACGCTGACTGAGCCCGATGGCGCAGCCGTCCCCGTGCGCTCGAGCGACGACCAGGCCCAGCGCGAGCGGGCGGGCACGCCTGCCACAGCCTGCCGCACGGGGTCGGGCACCGGATTCCTCGCTCCGCTGCAGCCGCTGGCGCCCGGCACCACCTACACGGCGACGGTCGCCGTCGTCGGGGTCGGCGCGCGCGAGGGCACGCCGCCCACCACGAAGTCCTGGTCGTTCACGACGGGCGAGGCCACGCCGATCCCGAACCTGGACCGGGTCCAGCCGGCGCTGCGCGTCGCGCGCTCGGTCGTAGTGCGTCGAGGCGCCCGCAAGGGCACCTTCCAGCTGCGCGTCACGGTCAAGGACGCGTCGGCCACCACCTGCGCCGCGGTCGTGGCTCGCAAGGCGGCGCCCTGCGCCGTCAAGCGAGGCGTCATCGTACTCACCGGTGTTCGCTCGCCGCGCCTTCGGGCGCTGGCATGGACCCTGCTCGTGCGCGACAGCGCCGGCAATGCCACGCGCCTCGTCGGCGCGATGCGCTAGCCAAGCACGGCTCTCCAAAAGGGGCCACACGAGGGCCTCGAGCACCCCCTTTCCAAAGTCGGACCCTTCGTCGTACCGTGGAAGGTGAGCTGCCTCGGGGGGCACGCCGCTTCACCGCCTCCCCTGGAGTTCACGTGATCCAGGTGCGCTCGCCACGCACCTGCAGGAGGGGGAGCCGAAAGATGTCATCAGTGAGCTGTTCAGCCGCGCCTGCGCTGCCGACGGATCCATCCGTCGCCGCTGGCCTTGCGCCCGCACCAACCGATGTTGCCGGAGTCGCCGGTGGCGGCCTCGCGCCGGCCATGGGGCAGCCCGCTGGCGCCGCGACCGGTGCGCCGGTTGACCTGCAGACGGCGATCGCGAATCTCCAGACGGCCGTCGGCGCGCTGTCACAGGCAGTTGCCGGCATGGGCGCGATCAGCGGCGGGGGCGGCACGCCCGCCGAGCTCCCCGTCGATCCGAGCGTCACCGGGGGAGGTGCCGGCAGTGGCTGCGGCTGCGGCGGCGGTCAGGCCGTGGCGGGTGCCGGCAGCGTCGAGCAGGTCGAGCAGAAGACCGACGAGTTCGCGACCGCACCCAAGGAGCCCAAGGCCCCGAAGGAGCCCAAGCCCGCCGAAGCGCCCAAGCAGTCGAGCGCGCCCGCCGGCTTCAAGATCCAGGATCCGCTCCCCGGCGCCAAGGTCACCAGCACCTTCGGGGAAGTCTCGAGCATCCGCAACAACCGCCCGCACGGCGGCACCGACCTGGCCAAGGGCCAGGGCACCCCGATCTCGGCTGCCGCACCGGGCAAGGTCGTCGAGGTCAAGTACGATCCAGACGGCTACGGCAACTACGTCACGATCGACCACGGCAACGGCAAGTTCACGCGCTACGGCCACATGGTCGAGAAGAGCCCGCTCAAGGAAGGTGACACCGTCACCGCCGGCCAGAACATCGGCAAGGTCGGCTCGACCGGCAACTCCACCGGACCCCACCTGCACTTCGAGGTGCTGATCGGCGGCACCGGCCAAGGCAACCGCGTCGATGCCCAGCCCTACCTGAGCGGCAGCAAGACCTTCTAGTCAGCCGCGCGAGGGCCAGAGCGGCAGCTCGATGCTGGCGCGCAGGCCGTGGCGCTCGTCGCCGGAGATCGAACGCATGCCGTCACCCAGGTCCTCGAGCCAGATGCGTCCGCCCATGGCGTCGACCAGGCGTCGCGCAACGAACAGGCCGAGGCCCGTGCCGCCAGCGCCCGTGCGGTTGAGCGGGTCGGCGCGGAAGAACTTCTCGAAGGCGCGCTCCAGGTCGGCGCTCGCCATGCCGGGGCCCTCGTCACGCACGTCGATCCGGACCGCGTCGCCAACGCGCTCGGCCGTGAGGCGCACGGTCGTGTCAGCCGGTGCGTACTTGCACGCGTTGTCGACCAGGTTGGCAATCACCTGCTGCAGGCGCAGCCCGTCGGCTGCAACGTCGGGCAGGTCGCCCGGCACGTCCACGCGGACCTGCTGGCTCGTCGAGGGCATGCGCAGCCAGTACGCGGTGGCGTCGCGCAGCAGCTCATCGACCCGCACACGCGTGGTCACGACCGCGAGCGGCTCGGCCGTGTCGATGTCGGCCGTGTAGCGCAGGTCGTCGATGACCGTGCGCATGCGCTCGCTCTGGCCCACGATCATCCGCGACAGCTCGGCGCGCGCCTCGTCGGAGATGTCGAAGCTCGACAGCGCTACCGCCGCGCCGTAGATCGCGGCAAGCGGCGTGCGCAGTTCATGCGATGCCGTGACGATGAAGTCGTTGCGCATGCGCTCGACGTCGCGTGTCAGTCGCTCGCGACGAACCGCCTGCGCGCACAGCCCCGCGAGGGCACGCAGCGAGGCCTGCTGCGCCGCGTCGAAGGCCTGCGGTGTGGAGAAGCTCAGGTTGATCGCGCCCATGCGCAGGCCGTCCACTTCCAGCGGCAGCGCCGCGAGCGCCTCGCGGTCGGAGCGACCCATGTCGAGCACGGGATAGCGCACGGTCAGGTCGGCGGCCGTGCCCGCGTAGATCGGCACGCCGAACCGCCACGCCTCGATGACGGGGAGCACCTCGGTGGCCTCGAGCCGGCACAGCGGCACGTCGGGCTTGTCGGGGCGGATGTAGGCGTACATCTCGAGCGCCCGTTCATCCTGGGTCGTGAGCGCCACGAAGCCCGAGGCGGCGCCGAGCGCCTCCACCCCGAGGGTGGCCACGACGTGGGAGATCTCCGCGAGCGACATCGCAGCGGCCAGCTGCTCGGCAAGTGCCAGCAGCGGCACGGCGCTCTCGATGTGGACGTCGTCTCCCATGGTCCCCATCGTATCGCGCGCGCACGTGGGATCGATGACCCCTACAGGCCCCGGATGAGCCCTCCGTCCACCGCAAGTTGCACCCCGGTGACGTACGACGCCGTGTCCGAACACAGGAAGGTGGCGGCGGCAGCCACTTCCGCGACGCTCCCCAGTCGGCCGGCAGGGACCTCGCTGCGCGCTCGCTCGGCGGCCGATTCGATCGAGCCGTAGTTCTCGACGAGGCGGTCGGTGGCGATGCGCCCCGGCAGGATCGAGTTGATCGTCACCCCATCTGCCGCCACGTGCCGCGCGAAGGTCTTGAGCGAGGCCGCCAGCCCCGTGCGGTGGGCGGTCGAGAGGACCAGCTGGTCCAGCGGCTCGCGGATGCTCGTGGAACTGATCGACACGATCCGCCCCCATCCACGCTCGCGCATGCCGGGCAGGACCGCCTCGATGAGCGCCACCGAGCCGAGTACCAGCTGCTCGTAGGCGGCGCGCCACTGCTCGGCGGTGAAGGCGAGCGGGTCGGCGCCGGCGGGCGGGCCGCCGGTGGATGCGACCAGGATGTCGATCGGCCCGAGCTGCTCCTCCACTGCGGTGACGAGCGCGGGCGCTGCCGTCAGGTCGCTCGTGTCGTGTACGAAACCGGTCAGGCCGGGTGTCGCCGCGGCGGCCGCGTCGATGCGCGAGCGTGAGCGCGAGGCGATCGCGACGCGCACACCTTCACCCGCGAGCTGCTGTGCGATGCCGAGGGCGATGCCCGTGGATGCGCCGGTGACGAGGGCGATGCGCCCGGAGATGCCGAGGTCCATGCGCGCACGGTACCAAGTAGCCTCCCCGGCGATGAACGAGCCCTCCTCCATGTCGAGCCGCCAGCGGGTGACGTACGTGATCGGCGCCTCGGGCGTCGGGACCAGCACGCGTGCGCTGTCGCTGCAGCGCGAGCTCGGCGACTCCGGGCGACCATGCCTGCTGCTCGCTACCGACGTGATCCGCGCGCAGCTTCGCACGGTGCTCGACCAGGAGGCGTGCCCCGAGCTGTGGGGCGAGAGCTTCAACCTGCCGACCACCGACGAGGACGACGAGGTGCGCAGCGGCGTCAATGTCACCGCGTTCGAGCGCCAGTGCGCGCCGGTGCTTCGGGCGGTCGAGGCGGGCGTCGCGTACGCCCTCACGGAGGGCTGGCACGTCGTGGTCGAGGGCGTCCACCTCATCCCCGGTACCTTCCAGATCCCTGACGCCGACCAAGCGGATGTCACGCTCGAGCTGCTGGTGGTCGCCGATGAGGCCGAGCACATCGCGCGCATGCGCTCGCGCGACGTGGCCAGCGACGGGCGGCGGCCTGCGGCGCACTACGAGGCGAACCTGCCGCGCGTGCGCACGATCCAGGCGGTACTCGTCGAACGCTGGGACGCGCTGCCGCCGGCGCAGCAACACGTCACGCGCGTCGGGCCGTGATGCACCGGTAGGCTGGCGACATGTCTTCTCGCCGCAACCAGCGCCGCGCCAAGCAGGTTCGACGCACCAACGTCCGGGCCGCTCGCCACGCCCAGCAGCCGCCGACCCCCGAGCAGATCGCGCTGCGGATCGTGCGCGAGTACGCCGAGCCGCTCAACTCCCGCGATCCGGTCGACGCCGAGGCGATCGCCTCCTTCCTGATGGCCACCGGATACGAGCAGCTGCTCGCCCTCGATCCCGAGCTGCAGGCCGAGGCGCCCCACCCGGCACTGCCGGTGATCAGCCTGCTGCGCAACCTGCGGCTCGAGCCCGGCGAACTCCTGGACGCGACGCTCGCCCTCGCGATCGCCCTGCGCGACAGCGACCGCGAGGATCCGCAGGTGGCCGCCGCCGGCGCGGTGCTCGTCGAGCTGCTGCGCGGCTCCGGTGCCACCGACCCCGAGTGGGCGGACTCGATCGGTCGGTACGAGCTCGGCACGCTCGTCGACATCCGCGACGCCTGGGGTGATCACCACCAGCTGCTGCTCGAGTTCCGCGACGCATCGGGCCGCACCCACGGACTCTCCGTCGAGATCGACGCCACCGACGACTTCCAGGTCCAGGACATCGAGGTACTCGAGGACATCGGCGGATTCATCGAGGAGATGCGCACCAAGGTCGCCGAGGACGAGGACGCCGACCTGCTCCAGCTGGTGGAGCTGAGCCCAGCGCGCGTCGGTGACCTGCTACAGGCAGGCATTGAATCCACATGGGAATCGAGCGGCGAGGCGATCGCCGAGAACGATGCGATCCCGCTGTTCGGGCTGCTGCTCGCGCGCGCCGGCCTGTTCGCCGAGGCGCTTGAGGCGGCGAGTGACACCGAGCTGCACGATGCGGCATTCGACTCCGAGCTCGACGCGCTCGACCACGACGCGCTTCTTGCGCGACTCGTCGCGAGCCCGGAGCGCGCGGCCGAGACCGAGGCGACCGATGCCGCGCTCGCGGAGGTCGTGGCATTCGCCATCGAGAACCGCGAGCTGTACCGCTCGCGCTTCGCCCCGAGCGACGTTGCGATGTTCCTGCTCGACCACATGGCCGAGCACGAGGATGTGCAGCTTCGTGGCGAGGTCGCCGCGCTGCTTGCGGCGGCCCGCGCGTGGGCGATGTTCTCCGCCGAGACGCTCGGACTCCCCGATGCGCTGCGCCAGGACGTCCGGCGCGCGATCAGCTACTACGGCGTGCAGTACGCACAGGAGATCGGTGCGCTGCCGGCCGGCGCGCTCGACTGACGCGTCAGTCCTCCTCCACGAGCGTGCCGTAGACGTCGTGCAGCGTGCGGTGCGCGTCGCGCGCCTCCTGCTTGACCCGCCGCACGAGCTTCACGAGCTGTCGCTTCGTGACGATCCCATCGACGGCGTGCAGCTCGTGCTCCCAGCGCACCCAGTGCTCAGTGCTCTCGCCGCCGACGACGCCGCGCACGAACATCGCGCGATGGTGCGCGAAGTTGAGTGCCTCGAGCACGAGCGCGCGATCATCGAGCTCGGCGCGGCACCCGATCGGACATGCGAGGTAGATGCAGCCGCGCAGCTGGTCGACGCGCACGTTCACCCGCGTGTCGTCGATCATGGTGAGCAGGTCACGCTCGTCGATGGGGTCCTGCGCGGCGTCGATGCAGGCCTCCTCCAGCCAACCCGCAACGAGTTCCGGCGTGAGGTCGGCAGCTCGCACGCTGCGCGTGTGGTCGAAGCCGCTGCTGTCGAGCTCGGGCGTGTTGCGCTCGCCTGAGCGCATGAATCTCCCTGATGAACTGGGTGGTCGCATGTCGTCGGCTCCTCCTCGGCGATTCGGGGTGTCGGTGGCGCATGGACCACATCCGCGGTCACGGTCGCTGGTGTTCGGTCTCCAGGTCGGGGATGGCATCGAGCCATCGCTCGTCGCTTGCATGCAGCGTCGCATCGCAGCAGTCGCACCGCGGGACCCCGAAGGGTCGCGGCTCCGACGCGGCGGGGATCGCGAGGACGCGCACGCCTTCGGGATCGAGGACGCGGCGCCCGCAGGTGGGGCAGACCTTCGCGGCGATCACGAGCCCGCGCGGCGAGACCGAGCCGCGCACACCCGTCAGGTCATTCCCGTGGCTGCGGTCCCAAAGCCACGCCGACCAGCCGGGTGGTCCGACGGGTTCGATCTCGCGCGGTTCGAGCGGCCCGAGCAGGCGACCCACGGGGGTGCCGCGCTGAGGCTCGGGCTCCATCCACACCACGAGCAGACCGTCGGCCGGGGCGGGTTCCTCCCACGGCTCGGGCGCATCGGGGCCGGCACCGACGACCGTGCTGCCGCAGACCTGGCAGCGGTGCATCGCGAAATCACCGTCGAGCGCCTCGATGATCGGCATCGGCTCGCCCCAGGACGTCGGGACCAGCATGCCGATCGACCAGCCGTGCGCAATCGCCGTGGCTTCGCAGTCCGAGCAGCGCGCGATCGTCCGTGTGTACCTGATGGTTGCCTGCAGCATCCGGCCCTCCCCCATGGGAGCGGTGCCCGCGGGAGATGCCACGAAACGGCGCGAACCGGATCGTTCGGGGGCCTGCGGCGAGGTGCACGCAGGATCGGCCGTGAACGGCGCCCGACGCACGCTCGGTGGCCGGGCGCCGGAGGGTCAGGCCCGCTCGCGCTCCAGCAACTCGTCGAAGCGCTCGTGCAGCTCGATCACGCCGCTCGACATGCCACTGTCGAACATGCCGTCACGATCGAGCACGTGCGCGAACGTCGAGACCGCCACCGTGCGCGTCTTGCCGGGCTCCAGCTCCTCGAACGTCATGCGCTCGATGCTGACGTGGCCCGGCATGCCGCCGTACTCGAAGGTCCACTCGATCAGCTCGGGTGCGACGATCTCGCGGAACTCGCCGTAGAACGCGTGCTCCTCCTCACCGGCCTTGTTGATCATGCGCCAGGCGCCGCCGACCTTGAAGTCCCACTGCTCGACGATGGTCTCGTACTTGCGCGGGCCCCAGAATTCGGGCTGCTTCTGGGGGTCGGTCCAGAGGCGGAAGACCAGGTCACGGGGCGCGTCGAACACGCGCTCGATGTAGACCTCCAGGTCGCCCCGCTTCTCGATGATGGACGGGTGGCTCGTGGATGAACTCATGGTTGCGCTTCCTGTTCCTTCTTGAGGAGCTCCGCGAAGCGGTCGAACCGCGCTTCCACCATCTGGCGGTGCGCGTCGAGCCACGCCGCGGCGTCCTCGAGCTGCGTCGGGGCGAGGCGGCAGCGCCGCTCACGTCCGACCTTGTGCGTGGTCACCAGTCCCGCGTCCTCGAGCACCTGGACGTGCTTCTTCATGCCCGTCAGCGAGATGGTGAACGGAGCTGCCAGCTCGCTGATCGATGCTTCGCCTTCCCCGAGGCGCTCCAAGATGGCCCGACGCGTCGGGTCCGAGAGCGCAGCGAAGGCGCGGTCGAGGTGTTGATACTGAACCATGTAGTTCAGTATAGCGCATCGTAGGATGCATGCATGGACGTCACCCTCGTCACCTGCACCCAGATGCCCGAACCCGATCCCGACGAGCAGCTGCTGCTGGACGCGCTTGGGGATGTGGGCGTCGATGCCCGGCTGTGCGCCTGGGACGACCCGGCGGTCGACTGGGGCGCCGCCCCGCTCACCGTGCTGCGCTCGACGTGGAACTACACGGACGATCGCGACGCGTTCCTCGCATGGACACGGCGCATCGCGGCGACCCGCACGACGATGCGCAACCCGCTCGGGGTGATCGGGGCCAACACGCACAAGTCGTACCTGGCGACACTGGAGCGAGCCGAGGTGCCAGTCGTGCCGACGCGCTGGTTCGCGCGAGGCGGAAAGGCGGCCGATGCCGAGGCGCTGCGAACGCTCCCGTGGCGGCGCGTCATCGCGAAGCCGGCGGTGGGGGCGGGGTCGCGAGGCGTCGCGGCCTTCGACCTCGAGGTCGAGGACGAGTTCGCGGCGGCGGTGGCGCATCTCACGGAGCTGCAGGCGCGCGACGACGTGCTCATGCAGCCCCAGCTCGAGTCGATCCGCACCGAGGGCGAACTCGACATCGTCTGGATCGACGGCGAGTTCACGCACGCGGTCACCAAGCTGCAGCGCCTGGCCTCCGACGACGAGCACGTGACGCGGGCACGCGAGGTGACCGAACCGGAGCTGAAGATCGCGACGCGTGCGCTCCGGACCGTCGAGGCCTTTCACCAGCGCGAGCTGCTCTACGCCCGCGTGGACGTGGCGGCGGACGAACTTGGCGACCTGCGCGTCGTCGAACTCGAGCTCACCGAACCGTCCCTGTTCCTCGCCGAGCATCCACCGGCGCTCAAGCGGTTCGTGGCTGCGATCCGTCGCGAGAGCGGTGCGGTCCCCGACCGCATCCACCCCAGTCAGTAGGCTTTCCACACCGACTTGCTCCACGACCCGCCGATGAGGAATCCCCGATGACCACGATGACCGATCTCGACGCCGCCTTCGCGAGCGCCACCCCCTCCACCGAGCCTGCGCCCGTCGAGACCGACGCGCCCAAGGGCCTGCTTCCCGCCGGCGAGTACACCGGCGTGATCCAGAGCGCCGAGGTCCGTTCGGGCTTCCGCCCGTGGGTCGAGCGTGAGCTCTCCCTGCGCCTCACCGTGGAGGGCGGCGAGCACGCCGGCCGGACCACGTTCTGCGACATCGAGATCGCGCCGCTCTCGGCCCGTGACGGTGGCATCTCCGAAGGCAAGCTGCGCTACGTGAAGTGGCAGATCACCGACGTGCTCGGCTACGACGGACAGCTGAGTGGCCTGGACCAGCATGCGCCGTCGCTGGTCGGCCTGCGCGTGTCCTTCGAGCAGAAGATCACGCTCGCCGCGAAGGTGAACCCCTCCACCGGCAAGCCGTACGAGAACCGCGAAGTCACGCTCAAGTCCGCCATGGGCCGTGCAGAGGTCGGCGCTGCCGGTGCCGCGCCCGACCTGTCGGACTTCCAGCCGATCAACACCCCGACGGCCGAGGACGACGACATCCCGTTCTAGGACGCCAGCTCCGCCGAATCGCCGAGAGGCCCCCGCAGCTCATGTCGAGCGCGGGGGCCTCTCGTATTTCATGCACCGACCTGCCGAACGGCCGATCCTGTTTGTCGCCACTCGCGACGGGGAGCGTCGGACCACCACACCGCAATCACGGGAGGCCAACGTGACAGGCGACCAGGAAGATCCACAGGGGCAGGGCGACGGGGCCGAGCAGGCATCGACGTCGCAAGCGGAGCAGGCTCCCAGCAAGGCCGGGGCCAGCGCGCGTTTCACGAGTGAGGCCCTCGAGGGCGAGGACCCGACCCGCGAGGGCGCTGACTACAGCTGATGCCCGAAACGCAGCGAGGCCCCCGCAGCTCACCTCGAGCGCGGGGGCCTCTCTGTGTACCGGGGGGAGCTAGAACTTCTTCTCGACGCCCAGGCGGAAGTCGATCGCGTCGGCGTGCGAGCGGTCGATGCCGAGGCCCCCGTAGAGCCGGTCCTTGCGCCGGTCGAGGGCGAGGAAGCTGTCCGCGCCGGCATCGCCGTAGAGCAGGTCGATGCCGAGGCCGCCGTTGACGACGTCGTTACCGAGGCCGCCACGGAGCACGTCGTTTCCACCCGAGCCGACGAGGCTGTCGTTGCCGCCGTTGCCGAACAGCGTATTGCGCAGCGCGTTGCCGGCGAGCACGTCGTTGAACGCCGAGCCACGCACGATCTCGATGTC
Source organism: Thermoleophilia bacterium (assembly GCA_025964455.1). Next base: position 14,551 of record JAOPYU010000356.1, read on the forward strand.
GGAGCCGACGTGGTCGAGCTCGCCGACGGGGCCGTCGTTCGCCCGCACGCCGACCGAGACGACTACGCGAGCGGTGGCGGCCGCGTAGGTCACGGTGTCAGTGCCGAGCCCGCCGATGAAGGTGTCGGAGCCCGCCTCGTGGGTGAACACGTCGTTGCGGGTGCCACCGGTGAGCTTGTCGTTGCCGGCTCCGCCGACGAAGCGCGAGAGCCCGTTCCAGGTGAGGCCGGTGACGGCGTCACCCTTGACCGACAGCGTGTCGTTGCCGGCGCCGCCGTCGAGACCGAGCAGCTCCACGTTCGCGAACGTGACGTCCAGGTCACCATCCTTGTTGGTGGTGATCCCGCTCAGGCCAGCGACGTAGGTGTCGTCGGCGCCCGAGCCCGAGAGCAGCAACTCGTCCGCGCCTACGCCGAGGTCGACGGCCAGCTCGATCTCGCTGAGTGCCGGGGCCGCGCCCTCGCTGGTGAGTCCGGGACCGAATGCCGCAGGGTCGGTGAGCGTCAGCTTCTCCGCACCTGCGGCGCCGTTCACGACGATCGCGTCGACATCGCTCGGTCCGGGATTGCCGGTGCACTTGGTTCCGCTGAGGCCGATCGTCTTGCCGCGCACGTCGAGGGTGGCGCTCTCACCCGAGGCGAGCGTGAAGGTGAGGGTCGTGCCGGCGACGACGCAGCTGGCGGCGGAGGCGCTCGGCGCGGCGACGACGGTGGCGACGAGCGCGAGCAGTGCGGCTGCGAACCGCATCACGCCTCGACGTGTGGTCTGGCGGACAGAACGGCGTTCGGACATGCAGCAACTCCTCGGAGAAATCGGTGACGGGGTTCGGCGATCGACCCCAGCGGCGCGAAGCGCCTACTCGTAGAGCGTCGAACCGTACAGGAAGGTAACGCTCAGGCGTTGCCGCGCCAGCGCCTGCGATCCGGGGCGCCGTGGGGTCCGATGGTGAGCCAGGTGACGTGGGCGATCGGCCCCGAATCCGAGCCGGTCCACTCAAGCAGGTACACGGCGCGACCCTGCTCCGACCACGACAGGGCGAATCCGTCTGAACGCGCCGATTCCGGCGGCAGGGGCCGGATCTGCAGGCCGGGGCGGGCTTTCGGGGTCTGCCACGCACCCAGCCGCGCGAGATCCGCGACGAGACCGGCCAGCGCCGCCCCGACGGCGCGATGGCTGCGACCCCGCAGGCGCTCGTAGCGCCTCGTGAAATCGTCGGTCACCGTCCACTCGACCTGTGCCGGGATCCAGGCGATCTCGAATGCCTCGCAGAACGTCGCGTGGTCGAGGTGCTGCACGCGTCCGGATTCGAGCTCGGCCACGCCTCGCTCGAGGGCGACCTCACCATCTCGTGAGACGACCCAAGCGTCGAGTTCGGCGGCCGTCGCCCTGCCGCGACGCGCGCGCGACGTACGGGTGTTGCGTCGCTCGACGGGCTCAGACCCGTTGCGCGGTCCAGCCACGTGCGGCGGGACATGGACGTGTGAGCGCTCGGGATGCACCGGTCACCAGTACCCTGCCAGCGTCCAGGTAGCCGTCCGCGCTACGCGGTCAACGCGCCGCCGGCAGCGATGTCGACCGGGGTCCAGCTGGCGTTCACCGAAGTGGCCAGGGTCACGAGGTGGTCGTGGTGGGTCAGGAACAGCACCTGCACCCGCTCGGCGACCTCACCCAGAACCTCCAGCGTGGCGCGACTGCGTTCGTCGTCGAACGCGAGCAGGATGTCATCGACGACGAGCGGCATCGGCTCGCCGCCGGCGTCGAGCTCCGTGAGGATCGACGCCAGCCGCAGTGCGAGGAAGAACTGGTCGCGGGCGCCCTCGCTCAGACCGTCCACCCCGACCGGGGCGTCGTCGACGCGGGCGGCGCGCAGGACCGTGGCACCCGTGTCGGTGCGGTCGAGCACGATGCCCGCGTAGCGTCGACACGTGAGCCGGGCGAACAGGTCGCTCGCGCGATCCAGGAGCGGTCCGCGCGCTTCGCGCGACTGCAGCTCGAGGAAATCCGTGAGCAGCTGCTCCTGGATGGCGAGCGATCGCAGCTCGGGGACGAGCTGCTCGATGCGTGCCAACGCTGTCGCCTGCTGCTGGCGTGCTTCGGCGACGGCGATCGAGCTCTCGGCAGCGCCGATTCGCTCGACCAGCACATCGCGCTCCTGCGCGAGCACGGTTGCCTCGGTCTCGAGCTCGCTCGCGCGCGCGCCCAGCTGTGCGATGCGGGCGGCAAGCGCGGCGTCTTCATCGCCGCCACGCAGCTCGAGCAACTGCGTCGCCGCGAGGCGCGTGCTGGCGAGCAGCTGCGCATCCAGCGCCCGCAGCTCCAGCTGGATCGCGTCGCGGGCGACCCATGCCGCATCGAGCTCGGCAAGTGCGATGTCGTCAGCGACACCGACGGCGTTGCGCGCCGCATCGAGCCGTGTGCGAGCGGCGACCTGGTCGCCCCGTCGCGTTGCGAGCTCCTGACGCAGGTCGTCGAGTCGCTCGGCGGCTGCGGTCCGTCGCTGGTCGACCAGCTGCGCCTCGCGCACGTTGGCCCCGAGCGTCGAGGCGACCAGCTCGGGCGCTGACAGGTCGAACCGGTCCACGGCACCGAGCGCACCGACGACCGCCTCGACGTCGGCCGCGAACCGGTCCAGCAGTGACTGGGCAGCATCGCGAGCTGCGACTGCGTCGTTCATCGCGCTGACGGCGGATTCCACGGTGTCGATCGCATCACAGCGCGTGCGTGCATCACCGGGGGTCCCGGTCGAGACGTTGAAGGACATCGCATCGCCCGCGCCCGCCCACACGACCGAGTGCTCCCGCAGCTCGCGTGACGCCGCGTTGGCTGCTCGCTCCGCCCCTGCGTGCTGCCGGGTCGCGGTGTCGAGGTTCGCCTGGGCCGCGGCTCGCTGCTCCCGCACGCCGTCCTGACGCCTGCGCAGTTCGATCGCCTGGGCGTAGAGGGTCGCGAACGCCGCCACGTCGAGCGGTGCATCGGCTGCGGGCGCTGCATCGAGCGCGCTGCGCAGTTCGCGCACCAGGCCAGAGATCCGCAGTTCGGCGGCGGCGTGCGCCGTCTCATCGACCTCGAGCACGAGCGCATCGGAGCGCAGAGTCTCGATGTCAGTAGTCAGAGCGGCCATGGCCTCGGGCGAGGTCGCCCGGATGCCCGATGCGGCCCAGAGGGTCGTCCACGGCCCCGCCAGCAGCGCCCGGTGCGCGTCAGCGATGCGTGCCGATTCGGTCTCGGCGCGCTCGAGGCGAGCTTCCTCGCCGGCGATGTCACGGCGCAGCGCCGCGGCCTGGCCCGCGCGCTCACCGTCGCGTGCGATGGCATCGGCGTAGTCGTCCGCATCACGCAGCGCTCCGTCGAAGGTCGGTGCCGCCTCGCGTGCCGTCGTCAGGTCGCCGGCGTCGACGATCGCGTCACGGATCGCGTGCCACGCGTCGTCGCGTGTCCCGCGCAGCTCGGCGAGTGTCTGCATGTCCGGCACGACACCGTCAGCCTCGAGCGCGTCGAGTGCCTCGCGCTTGCCGGGCAGGTGGGCATGCACGGAACGGCGCACCTCCTCCTGCGCGATCCGAGCAGCGTCGAGCTCGGCGAACTGCAGCTGCAGCTCTGCCAGGTCCGCCTCGGCCGGTAGCGCGAGCGAGCGAACACCCGCCAGGTCGACTGAGCACCCGGGCAGCGCAGCGGCCCGGTGCTCGAGCGCCTCGCGTCGCGAGCGCAGCGCAGCACTCGCGGCGCGGTGCTCGTCGGGCTGGATCGATGCGCCGTCGGCGAGCAGCGCAGCGAGCGCGGATTCCGAATCGGCGCCGCCCGCGCCGAGCGCATCGAGCGCCGCCTGTGCATCCGTGAGTGCAACGTGCGCGGCTTCGAGCGAGGTACGCGTGGTGGTGGCGGCCGCCTCGAGCTCCTCTCGGCGGTTCGCCGCACCCCGGAGGGCATCGCGCAGCGTACGCGCCGGCACGGCGTCGGCGACCTGGCTCGGATCGCAGGTGATCGCCGCCTCCTGCATGGCCGACGCAAGGGCACGCTCGGCCACGAGCACGCGCGCCTCGAGCGATGTGAGCTCGGCGCGCGCATCGCGCACCTGTCCGAGCCGTTCCTGCAGCGCCGCGATCTCGTCGCTCGCGGCAAGCAGCGCCGCGTCGACCTGCTGTTCCGCGAGCTTCGCCTCGGCGGTCGTGACCTGCGACTCGAGCGTCGTGACCTGCGCCTGCAGCGCGGCGAGCGACGCCCTCAAGGCGACGTAGCCCTCGTGGTCGGCCGCCGTCCACTGCGCCGTGGGTTCGGGGATCGCCTCGAGCGCCTCGGTCAGTTCGCGCCAGCGGGCGAGCTCTGCGGCAGCGGCCCGCGCGTGCCCGACGTGCTCCGCTTCGGTGGTCAGTCGCACCTGGTCGCCGCGCATGCGATCGAGCGTCGCGGCGATCTCATCGCGACGAGCGACGTCCTGCTCGTAGCGCTCGACGTCGGCGGCGACCGTCTTGACCACCTGGGAGGCGGACTCGTACGCCTTGATCTGCTCGAGCAGGATGCCGGATCGGCCCGCCGACGTCAGCAGCGCCTCACGGCGCGCGGTGATCTGCTCGAGCACGCCGTACACGACACCGATGCCGTCTTCGGCCGTGGCGAACGCCTGGGAGGCATCCCCGCCTGAGGCCAGCATCGCCTCGCCGCCCGCGCGCAGTCGCGCCTGCGTCAGTGCGTGCCGGCTCGTCCACTGATCGGCCGTGAGCCCGCGCAGCAGGACGGCGAGCTGGCCCTCGAGCTCGGGCGACGCCGCACCCGTCCCGGGGGACATCAGCGTCGCCTTGTTGCCCTTGCGCCGGCGCACGTCGACGATGTCTCCGGATTCGCTCGCGAGCGTCAGGCCCGCGAGCAGCTGGCTCGTCTTGTGCTGGAACGCGTAGGTGCGGCTGGAGCGGTCGCTCGGCCAGCCGAACAGCGTGTAGGTGATCGCGTCGAGCAGCGTGGTCTTGCCGGCCTCGTTGCCACCGTAGAGCACGTGCATCCCAGTGGTGTCCGCCAGCTCGATCGCGTGGTCGGTGAAGTGCCCGAAGCGCGTCAGGTGGATGGTGCGCAGCCTCATCGCCCCTCCTCCGCAGCCGACGCGCTCGCAACGAGCAGTCGCGCCAGCAGGTCGTCGGTCGCCGCGGCGAGTTCGTCGGTCGCGACATCGGTGCCGCGCAGCGCGGCTGCCGCATCCGCGAGCGGGCGCAGCTTGGCGTCGAGCTGGGTGAAGGCTGCGGGTGCATTGCGCGTGAGCAGCTCACCAGATTCCAGGCGCGCGAGCTCCTCGGCGGCGAGGTGGCGGGCCAGCTTGCCGATCACGTCATGACGCTCCCGCAGTGTCCCGGGATCCGGCAGTGGCGGCGATGTCTTCATGCGCACGCGCTCGACGTGCACGGTCGCGCTCGCGATGCCGTCGGCGGCCAGGCGCAGCTCGTCGCGCCAGCGATCGGGGTCCGCGTGCAGCTCCACGTGCGCCGCGCAGCGTCCCGTCAGCTCCAGGCGCACGATGTGGCGAACGCCCGTCCCGTAGGGCTCGATCGTCTCCAGGATCGCATCTCGCGCGCGAGCGACCATCACCTCGGCGTCATCGTCCTCCGCGCTCGCAGCCACCTCGACGCGGTGCCAGCGCACGCTGCCGAGTTCCACGTGCTCGGGCGCTCCGACGAGGGAGCCCTCCTCCACGCGCAGCACGTAGACGCCGTGGTCGCCGACCTCGCCGATGTGGCGTCCCTGCGGACTGCCGGCGTAGACGACCCAGGGCGCATCACGCAGCACCGCGTGCTGGTGGATGTGACCAAGGGCCCAGTAGTCGTAGCCGAGTGCGACGAGGTCAGCGAGTTCGCACGGCGCGTACACCGCGTGGGCGGCGTTGCCCTCGAGCGAAGTGTGCAGCAGCCCGAGGTTGAGCGCCCCATCGATGCGAGCCGGGTAGGCGCGCACGATGTTCTCAGTGACGTGCTGCGTGTCGAAGCCGCGACCATGTACCGCGACGCCCAGCTCATCAAGCACGAGCGTCTCCGGCTCCGTCGAGGAGAGCTCGTGCAGGCCGTCGATCTGCGGCAGGCGACGCTGCATCCGCGAGACGGCGTCGTGATTGCCGCGGAGGGTGACGACCCGCGTTCCGCCCGAGGTGATCCGCTTGAGCACGCGCGTGGCATCCCGGATCGTCGCGAGCGACGCATCGCGGTCGAACAGGTCGCCGGCCAGCAGCAGCAGGTCGGCGCCGCGCTCGGCGCACAGGTCCGCGATCCGCTCAAACGCCGTCAGCGGCGCCGCGCGGATGATGTCGACCGGGAGACCCTCGTGCTGGTCGAGGCCACCGAGCGTGGAGCCCAGGTGGATGTCGGCTGCGTGGATGATGATCATGCGGGGCGTCCCTTGCTGGCGGTCGTGGGTGTCGGGCGAGACATCCGCGTCGACCGCGAAAAGCGTTCGGATATGGTCTCACGGAAGCGGGTGCGTCGGACGCAGCCCGCGACACCCGTACGCTTCTCGAACGTGAGATGTCCGAACGGTGGCAGGCTGGTAGCGTCATCTGCTCGCGCGGCTCGCCGCTCCTCGCCACCGAAGGATCCACGTGCCTCGCTCGTTCCGCCGCGCCCTGCTCGCTGCCACTCTTGCCGCGTTCGCAGCACTTCTGCTGCCGTCGATCGCAGCCGCCGAACCCGCCGCTCCCCCATCGGCGACGATCAATCCGGCCGCGCCAAAGGCCGGCGCG
>JAOPYU010000057.1 GCA_025964455.1 Thermoleophilia bacterium
TCGAAGCGGGTCGTGTCCTCGCAGAACTCGATGCCGACCTCCCAGAGGCGATTGGGCAGGCGGACCGCGCGAGCGACGTTGCCGGCGATGCGTACGAGGTGCGTGTGCATCGGACCGTCGATCACGAGCGAGTGCGCGTCATAGCCCATGTGCACGCGCAGGGGCAGCTCGCACTCGAGGTCCAGCACGACGCGCTGACCAACCGGCACCTGTCGGCGCAGCAGCAGCCGTACGCCCGAATCGGAGATGTCGACCGCCCGGGCGGTGGTGACGGGAGCGTCGTTGAGCTCGGCCTGGCGGACGGTTGCGCGGATGACGGAGTCGATGCGCGACGCGCGTCGCCGGTCTCCTCCCGGCATGGCTGCGCCCGAAGGTGCATTCTCCATGCCTGTACGGCGTGCCGCCATCCGGACCCCTGACTCCCACACACTCCACGGTGCCACACGCAACACGATTGCACGCGACGTGCATGGAACTTCCCCCGTGCACGTGCCTCTATGCGTGGTTCGGGCCTCGCCGACAGCAGGTTCGCACCGTTTGGCGGCGCCAGACCGGCGTCAGACCAGGAAATCCTGCAGGTGCGGCGCACTCTCGGCCAGTTGCTGCAGCGCGCGGTGCTCGAGCTGTCGCACGCGCTCACGCGTCACGCCCAGCACGGCGCCGACCTCGTCCAAGTACTGCGGCTGGCGGCCGTTGAGGCCGTAGCGCATCTCGATGACGAGCCGTGACCGCTCCGAGAGCGAGCGCATCGCGTCACCGACCGCCTCCTGGCGCATGCCGAGCACGGCCTGCGCGAAGGGGTCCACGACACGCTCGTCCTCGAGCATGTCGGCCAGGTCGTTCTCACCCTCGCCGACGGGCACGTCCAGCGACATCGTGTCGTCCACGAGTCGCTGCAGCTCCTCCACCTCGAGGGTCGAGATCTGGAGCTTGTCGGCGAGCTCGTCGAGCGTCGGTTCGCGGCCGAGCTTCTGGGACAGGCCTCGCTGCTCGCGCTGGAGCTTGCGGATCACGTCGACGACGTGCAGCGGCAGGCGGATGGTCCGCCCCTGCGAGGCGATCGCGCGGCTGACGGCCTGGCGGATCCACCACGTCGCGTACGTGGAGAGCTTGAAGCCCTTCTCCGGGTCGAACTTCTCGACCGCGCGGATCAGGCCGATGTTGCCTTCCTGGATCAGGTCGAGGAGCGGCACGCCGTTGCCCTGGTAGCGCCGGGCGATGGAGATCACGAGGCGCAGGTTGCACTCGACGAGACGATCCTTGGCCGCCTCGTCGCCACGGTCCTTGCGTCGAGCGAGCTCGAGCTCCTCGGGGTGCGTGAGCAGCGGGCCGTCGTCGAGCTGGCCGACATAGGTGCGCAGCAGGTCGATGCCGGTACCGTCGCTCCCCCAGGCCTCGCGCGATTCGCGGACGGGGCGCAGCAGGGCCGCGCCGCTGTCGGGGGCCGCCTCGACCTCCGGGGCGTCGGGGGCGTCCAGCGCTGCAGCATCCTCGGGGATCGCTGGCTCGATGTCGTCGTCGGAGTGGGCCATGGTGGAAATCCTCAACCCCGCGAATCCGGGGAGCAGTGGGGGTGTCTCCGTTCAGAGGTGCTTTCACACCCCTCTGCAGGAGCGTCGAGGGTCCGACGATCGGACCTCAGGCGGTGCGATCGACGTGGGGTGCGCCCGGCAGGTCGTCGGCGTCGACGTGGGCGATGCGGCCGTGGTCATCGTAGGCACCGGCGTCGACGGCCGGGGTGCGGGAGCCGATCCAGCGGGCTCCGGGCTCGTCGCCATCAGGCTGCTGCTCGTCGCCATGGCCGGAACGGCGGCGCTCATCGGGATCCTCCTCCTCGCGAGGACGACGTCGGGTCACGCGACCCGGGAGCGCGGTGCGGTCCACGTACATGCCACCCGCAACCGGCCCCAGGGGGAGGATCGGATCGATGGGCGGCGGGCACATGGGTCAGTTCTCCTGGTGATCAGGCGGCGAGGCGCTGCTCTCCGCCGTACGAGGCCGATGAGCGAGCCGAGCCGATGTTCGTGACGGCGGGCACGATGCCCCCCGGGACGACTGACACCGAATCGGCGTCCTTTGCGGCTTCCTGCGCACGAAGTCGTTCGCGGTAGTACTCCTCGATGCGGCGGGCGCGCTCGCGCTCCCGGTTCTCGAGGTCGCGTCGGGCGCGCTTGACCTCTGCGTCGTAGAGCTCGCCGAACAGGTACAGGCCGGTCGCCCAGGCGAAGAAGTGGAACACGAGCGCCGCTGCGATCGCGCGGAGCGTGGCCCCGTCCCAGGTCTGGCCGTTGTCGTAGGAGACGAGCCAGACGCCGATGAACGCACCCATCGAGGCGATGGTGCGGAACATCTGCAGGCGACCGAGCCAGCGCTCGAACGACGGCGGGGTGAACTCGATCTCACCGTCGCGGTCGATGATGCGCCGCACGTGGTCGGGGATCTGGTCGTACGCGCTCATCGCGGCATCACCTTCTTGCGCCCGGCGAGCTCACGCTGCCGGAAGAACAGGAAGCGGATGATGCGCTCGCGGTCGGTGATCGCCATGCGCTCGAAGCTGCAGGCGACGATGTACTGCTCGGGACGCTCCGGGTCCGGATGCGCGTGCACGACCTTGGCGCGGCTCGTGATGTCCCCGCCGTGCTCGGGCAGGTAGAAGGTCACCACGAGGCGATCCCCGCCGACGACCTTCTCGGGGGTCCGGAAGCTGATGCCGCCGCCGCTGATGTTGCGGGTGAGTGCCTTGATGCGCTCGCCGGTCAGGCGCGGGGCGTCGCTCGCCTCGCCCTCCTCCTCGCCGGCGTGCTGCTCGACCCGCGCGTGCAGGAGCAGCGAGACGTCGACACGGACGTGGTTACGGCGCTGCGCGCGGTGCACGTCGCCGCCGCGGGAGAGCTCCAGGAACTGCTCGCCGTCGCGCTCATAGACGGTGCGCACCATGGTCTTCATGCACCAGTAGCCGCCGCCCTGGGTGTACCACAGGCGCATGGGGCTGCCTTCGCGCAGCTCGAGCGTCTCGCCCTCGAATTCCGGGGCGCTGATGCGCAGGGTGTCGGCCGTCTCCTCGACGAGCCGGCTGAAGTACTGGGCCGCGCCGCCACGATCGCCCGTGGCGACCTCGAGTCGCTGGTTCAGGCGGGGCAACGGAGTAGCTGGGCTGGTGGCAGGCACGATGCGTGTATTTCCTTCTGGTTGGCTCAGGAACGAAGGTCTGATGCGGGCAGGATGCGCTCTGCGACCTCGCGCGCGATGGCCACGCGCAGGTCTGATCCCTCGGCAGGTCCCTCGGACAGGAACGTCATCGGCAGTCCGAGGCGGAAACACAAGTTCAGGATCTCACCGAAATAGCGGGTCTCGTCGATGCGGCTGACGGCCATGCGGTTCACGCCGAAGGCGCGGAACGCCTCGGCGAGGGCGCCGGCCTCGCGCTGGCTCGTGGCGAGCGGCAGCACGAGGTGGATGTCGTCGACCCCGATGGCGTCGAGGCAGGACTTCACCTGGCCCTGGACATCGGGATCGAGGTAGGTGCCGGCGGGGGTGTCGACGAGGACCAGGTCGAGGTCCTCCATCGCCGCTGCGGCGTCGAGGGCCTGGTCGACGGTGGCTGCGTAGCGCACGTCCACGGTCGTGTCGATGGAGCGGTACTGGTCGCTGGTGCGCAGGGCCACGCCGGGCTCGGCGGCGATGATCGAGATCACGCCAACGCGCATGCCGATCGAGGCGTAGCCGCGGGCAACCTTGGTGACGACCGTGGTCTTGCCTGAGTTGGCACCGCCGACGAATCCCATGCGGTAAGCACGGGCGAGCTGCGGGAATCCGCTGTGCACGTCGAGGGTCTCCTCCACCATCGAGCGGACGTGCCCGGTGATGGATTCGCGCTCGCCGAAGGGCAGGCGATGTCGCACGCCCACGTCGATGATCGATTCGACGACGTCGCGATCGACCCCGACCTCCATCATGCGTGCGACGAGCGGCTGGATCTCGTTGTCGAGGTCGGCCTGGATGTCGCGGACCGTGGAATCCAGGCGGCTCGAATCGTGCGAGCGGCGGGTGGCGTGCACGGCGCTGCGCAGCGCCGCCATCGCCTTGAGGTCGAGGGCGTCGACGGCTGCGTTGAGCGCCTCGGTGATCATCGGCTCGGTCGAGCGGGCGAGCGCCAGGTCCGCGCGCAGTGCGTGGTCCACGTTGGCGGCGGCCGTGCCGTGCTCGATCGCCTGCGGCTCGAAGGGATCGCTCGGGGCATCGATGACGGATGCGGAGAAGGTGTGCGACTCGGGCGTGCTGGTGGACGGCAGCGGACGCGGCGGTGCGTAGGTGGCTCCGGCGCTCGGGGCGGCGGGCGCGGCGCCGTAGGCGGCGGAATCGATGTTGGAGGTCGCGGCGCGCATGTTGGCGTGCGATCGCTCGGCCAGGGCGCGGGCCTCGGCCATCGGGTCGCGCTGCGGCGTCGGGGCGACGACCGGCAGCTCGAGTTCGGCGAACCCACTGCTTGCAGCGTGCTCGAGGACGCGGCCGTACTCCTGCGCAAGCTCGGCGTCCTGGCTCGGATCCCACTCGTCGGTCACGTCGAGGCCGCCACGGCGACCCATGCTCATCGCGCCGGCGAAGCGCTCGGCGAGTGCCGCCTCGTCGACGGCGGCGGGTGCCGCGGCAACGACGGGTGCGGTGGCGGCGGCCGCCGGTGCGGCGTCCGGGGCGTCGCCGCGCATGAACTGCTCCTCCAGCTGCACGAGCTGGTCGTCGCTCGGCATGGAATCGGCGGCGGTGACCTCGATGACCTTGGTCCCGAAGAACCCGGCGACCCCGCCCTGCACCTTCTGGCGCTGGCCGATCACGACGGCTCCCCCACCGAGCTCGGCGCGGATCTCAGGCAGCAGCTCGTCGAGCGACCTTCCCTGGAACGTCTTGATCCTCATGCCGAAACCATCCCTGCGTCATCTGCCATCGCGCCGGCGCCGCCATCGAGCGACACGCGAGCGACCATCTGGATGTCCACGTCACGCTGGATCTCGTTGTAGGAGACCACCGCGAGACGTGGAAGCACGGGCTCACTCACCTGCTTGAGGTGACGGCGAACCTTTGCCGAGCACAGCACAACAGGCACCATGCCATGCATGGATACCCGTTCGTACTCGCCCTTTAACGCAGTGAGGACGGCGTTTACGGTGCCCGGATCAAGGTTCAGGTACGAGCCGTCGCCCGTCTGCACGACCGCATCGCCGAGCATCGCCTCGAGCGGGCCGTCGAGCGTGATCGCGTTGAGCACGTTGCCCGGGCCCAGGAAGGGACGCAGGATCGAGCGGGCGAGCGTCTGGCGGCAGTAGTCGGCGAGCAGCCCGATGTCCTTGGTGAGCCGGCCCTTGTCGGCGAGGGTCTCGACGAGCGATGCGAGGTCGCGGATGCCGACGCCCTCGGTGAGCAGCGCCTGCAGGACGCGGTGCACCTCGCCGAGCGCGAGCACGTCGGGGACGAGCTCGTCGACGGCGGCCGGGTAGCGCTCCTTGAGCGCGTCGAGCAGGCCGCGCACGTCCTGGCGGGTGAGCAGGTCGGCGGCGTGCTGGCGGATCGTCTCGGTGAGGTGGGTGACGATGATCGAGGCGGGATCGACGACCGTGTAGCCCATCGCTTCCGCGCGCTCCTTGACGGCGGTCGGGATCCAGAGCGCCGGCAGGTTGAAGGCCGGCTCGGTGGTCGGGGTGCCCTCGAGGCCGGGCTCGGCGTCGCCGGGATTCATGGCGAGCCAGCAGCCGGGCAGCAGCGAACCGACGACGATCTGGGAGCCCTTGAGCTTGAAGGCGTACTCGTGCGAGGCGAGCTGCACGTTGTCGCGCAGGCGGATCGGCGCGAGCACCATGCCGAGGTCGTGGGCGACCTGGCGACGGATCATCGAGACGCGCTTGAGCAGGTCGCCGCCCTGGTCCTCGTCCACGAGCGAGATGAGCCCGTAGCCGATCTCCAGCTCCAGGATGTCGAGCGGGAGCAGGTTCTTGACGTTCTCGATGGTGGGCGCGTCGCCGTCGGGTGCGGGCGGCTCGAGCGCTGCGACCTCGGCGGCGAGGCGTGCCTGCTCCTGCTGGCGGCGCAGCATCGTGCCGACAACGAACAGGACGATCGCGAGGCCGATGAACGGGATCTTCGGGAGGCCCGGGAGCAGGCCGAGGGCGAACAGCACGCCGGCGACGATGAGGATCGCCTTGGGGTAGCGCGTGAACTGGACGGCGAGGTCCCCGCCGAGGTTGCCGTCGCCAGCGGCTCGCGTGACGATGATGCCGGTCGCGGTCGAGATGAGCAGCGCGGGGATGGCGGCCGCGAGGGCGTCGCCGATCGACAGGGTCGAGAAGCGGTTGATCGCTTCCATGAAGCCGAGCCCCTGCTGGAACACGCCGACCACGATGCCGCCGAAGAGGTTGATCATCGTGATGATCACGGCGGCGATCGCGTCGCCCTTCACGAACTTCGCGGCACCATCCATGGAGCCGTAGAAGTCGGCCTCCTGCTGGATCTCCTTGCGACGGTCGCGGGCCTGCTCGTCGGTGATCTGGCCGGCGTTGAGGTCGGCGTCGATCGCCATCTGCTTGCCGGGCATGGCGTCGAGGGTGAATCGTGCGGCGACCTCGGCGACGCGCCCGGCGCCGTTCGTGATGACCACGAACTGCACGACCATGAGGATGAAGAAGACGACCAGGCCGACGACGATGCTGCCGCCGATGACGAAGCCGCCGAAGCTCTCCACCACCTCGCCCGCATCGCCCTCGAGCAGGATCAGGCGCGTGACGGAAATGTTGATCGCGAGGCGGAACAGAGTCGTGATGAGCAGCAGCGTCGGGAATGCGGAGAAGTCGAGGGCGCGGCGGGCGTAGACCGAGATCAGCACGATCGTCAGGGCCGTCGCGATGTTGAGCGTGATGAACAGGTCGAGCAGGACGTGCGGGATCGGCACGATCATCATCACGACGATGACGACGATGCCCAGCGCGACCAGCAGGTCGCTCTGCGCCAGGACGCGTCCGAGGAAGCCGCTGCCTCCCGGTCGTGTCGCCGTGTTGCTCGATTCGCCCATGAACTCCCCTGCATGACGCGCCGCACCCCGGAAACGACGACAGGCGAGCCGGAACGAATAGCCGTTCCCTGGCTCGCCTGAATCGAATGCGCATCATGCGCGATCTGGGTGCACACGCGGTGCTGTCATGACGGCAGACGTCGTGCCGTCCCCACCTTGCTCGGCCACTCCTCCCCCAACCTTGACCCCACCCCCGCACACTGGATGATGTGCAAGTGCCGCCGCAGCCACGCGGCGACCCGATCCCCCGGGGCGATCCGATCCCGCGAGGCGATCAATCGGTCGGCGGGGCCATGGCTGGCGCGAATTGTTTCCTGGGAGGACACAATTCGCGCCAGCGTCCCTCACGTGGCCGAGCGTGGGCGCATCGAGGCGCCCCGGGCCTCGAGCTCCGATGCGATGCGTTGCACGCCTTCGGATACGTATTCCTGATGCACTGGGACCAGAAGCAGCCCCGCCGCATCGCACAGGGATGCCAGGTTCGCGTCGGCGACGCGGCACGCGCGACGGTCGTGCCCGGCCCCGATGACATCCCCGACGACGCCGTACCTGGGCCAATAGAGGTCGAGTTCCGGACGCTCGGAACCCAGCGTCACCCGACGGTTCACCATCGGTCGGGGCGCGCCGACCAGCTCCAACTCCTCCACCACTGCATCTTCGAGCAGGCTCTTGGTGCCGACGCTCCCCGT